>NZ_JBDPMD010000056.1:0-56320 GCF_039871875.1 Sphaerisporangium sp. B11E5
GTGAGGTGGTGGGTATGCCCCGGCTTTATCCCCACCAGGGCGGTTCCTATCCCACCGGGTCGGCATTCAGGAACGGGTGGCACGGTGCTCCGAGTAGTTCGGTTGCCAGGCCGGTCACCTTGGTGGACAGGGACGGGTGGTGGGTCAGCAGGGCGGCCAGGTGGGTCAGGAGGGTGTGGATCTCGGGTTCCGCGAAGCCGCCCGGGGCGCATACACGGGTTCGGACGGCCATCAGGTCGATCATGGTTTCGGCGCGTAGCGCGGGGGTCAGGGGGGTCAGGGCCAGTTCGCGGCGCAGGCTGTCGATGCGGCCGACGACGTGCCAGCTCACGGTGGCGTGGGGGCGCAGGGCGGGGGATGTCTCCCGGACGGCGGCCGCCTCCCCGACGGCGCCGGACGGGGGACGGGGGGCGGGGGGTGTGCCCTGGGGCAGCGCGCTGGACGGGGTCCAGCGGGGGGCGGGGACTTCTGGGCCCTTGAGGGTCCCGATGCGTACCATCTCGGGTCCTTTCGCGGCGTCAGTGGCCGCCGGCGGCGGCGGGAGGGGTGTAGACGCCGGCGTGGGCGGCGGTCACGCCGTGGTAGGGGCGGGCGTGGGCGGGGTCGTCCACGCCGGGCAGGCTGAGCCAGGCTTCGCCGACGCCGCCGGCGAACGGCACGAGGACGCGGCGGAACAGGGCTTTGCGCAGGTCGCGGTGCTCGCAGCCGATGACGTCCTCGAAGAGCTGCGCGGACAGGACGACGGCCAGGTCGGCGTGCGGGTGGCGGCGCAGTTCGGCGCGGACCTCGGGGCTGTCGCGCAGGCGGTGCACGGTGTCCACGGCGCGGCCGACGAAGCCGGTGTCGGCCACCCGGGTGGGCCCCTGGTGGAAGGCGGCCCGCACTCGCAGCCGCCGGGGCGAGTCGGGGCCGGGCCCGTGGTTGCGCCGCCGCAGCGCGAACCGCAGTTCCCCGGTGAGCCCGGCGACGACCCGCGCCTCGTTCACCCCGGACGGCAGCAGGAAGAAGGCCCCGCTCTCGCCGTCATCGTCAGTGGAGGACGTGGAGGAGGCCCCCCGGTCGGCGAGGTACAGCCGGTCGAGACCCGCCCGCGCGCCCGCCTCGGTGACGAGGTCCACGAGCCGCCGGTGCGCACGGTCGCGGGCGAGGGGGGACGGTCCACCGGGGTCCTCGACGTCGAGGGCGACGCACAGCCGCCGGACTTCTCCGCTCAGGTCGTTCACCGGTTCGCTCTCCTTCACGCCGGGGCGACGTCGCTAGATGTTCACAGAGTCGCGGCCGGGCCGTCCGGGGACCTCGTACTCGGACGGGTTCTGTCCCTGACCGGCGAAACTCTGGAGTCTGCGCAGGTCGTGCAGCACGATGCGGCGGTAGCCGGTGCCGAGGACACCCGCGCGGCGCAGGGTGGTGAGGGCCTTGTGCACGGTGATGTCGGCCGCGCCGACCAGGGCGGCGAGCTCCGGCTGGGTGAGCGCGACGCCGATCATGACGCCTTCCGGCACCTGTTCCCCGTACGACCGGGCGAGCTCGACCAGCACACGCGCCAGCCGGGTGAGCGTGGAGAACGACCCGAACTCGACCCGCCGCCGGGTGGACCAGCGCACCTTGTCGACGACGGCCCGGTTGACCGCGAGCCCCGCCTCGGGCCGGCGCTGCAGGAACGCGACGAACGCCTCGTGCGGGATGTGCCGGGCCAGACAGGGCCCGGCGGCGACCACGGTGGCGAGGCGCGGCTCGCCGTCCAGGGCGGCGAACTCGCCGACGACGTCCCCGCCGACGCGGATGCCGAGCAGGGTGATCTTGCCGCTCTCGGTGTTGGCGGTGAGCTTCACGCAGCCGTCCACGAGCAGGTAGGCGTGCCGGGTGCGGTCGCCCTCCATCATCAGCGTCTCCCCGGTGGAGAACTGCCGGGGGCGGCCGAGCCGCAGGAACTCCTCCCGTGTCTCCTCGCCGAGACCGCCGAGCAGGCTGCCGCGCGGCCAGTCGCCCACCTTGCGGATGACGCCGCGCCGCCCGGATTCAGGGCCGGACATGGTTGCTCCTCCCAGCGCGTTGGTGGCCGTGCGGGGACCGGGGACGGCCGTCCGCGAGGGCGGTGCGCCCAGCGGCGGGGCCTCAGCCATCGCGCCGGCCGTGCGGTGCTGATCGGTTCACGTTTCAAATATGCGGTGGGGTGCTTGCGGGGTGCTTGCGGTCGGCGGGCACCGGGTTGACGACTGATTGACATCCACTTGACGCCGCGACCAGGCATTGCGTGTGTGACGAAGATCGCAGCCACTCTGCGAGCAATTGCTCTACAAGCTGTAGTACTACTGGAAGTAGCACTACGGCCCGTAGAGCTTCGTGCGCACCCGTGAGGGAGAAATGGACGCACTTGACCTGGCACGGTGGCAGTTCGGGATCACCACCGTGTACCACTTCCTCTTCGTCCCCTTGACGATCGGTCTCGGCGCCTTCGTGGCCGGCCTGCAAACGGCCTGGCACCGCACCGGCAAGGAGCAATACCTCCGCCTGACGAAGTTCTTCGGCAAGCTCTTCCTGATCAACTTCGCCATGGGCGTGGTCACCGGCATCGTGCAGGAGTTCCAGTTCGGCATGAACTGGAGCGAGTACTCGAAGTTCGTCGGCGACGTGTTCGGTGCCCCGCTGGCCCTGGAGGCGCTGCTGGCGTTCTTCCTGGAGTCCACCTTCCTCGGCCTGTGGATCTTCGGCTGGGACCGGCTCCCCAAGCGTGTGCATCTCGCCTGCATCTGGGCGGCCGTGATCGGCTCGAACCTGTCGGCGTACTTCATCCTGGCGGCCAACGCGTGGATGAAGCACCCCGTCGGCTACGAGGTGGTGGACGGCAGGGCGCGCATGACGGACCTGTGGGCCGTGCTCACCAACTCCACCGCCCTCGCGCAGGTGCCGCACGTCGTGGCCGCCGCGTTCGTCGTCGCGGGCGGCTTCGTGATCGCGGTCTGCGGCTACCGCGTGCTGCGTGAGCGCCGGTCCGGCGGCGCGGACCCGATGTGGCGGTCCGCCCTGCGCGGCGCCCTCGTGATGACCGCCCTGGCGGGGGCGCTGGTCGCGGGCACCGGCGACATGTCCGGACGTCTGCTGTACGAACAGCAGCCGATGAAGCTGGCGGCCGCGGAGGGCCTGCGCCACGACACGCGGGGCGCCTCGTTCTCCCCCGTCCCGGGTGTCGACGTACCGAAGGCCCTCAGCGCGCTCGCCGCGCACGACCCCGACGCCGTCGTGCGCGGCGTGGAGGACCTGCAACGCTCGTTCGCCGAACGGTTCGGCCCCGGCGACTACATCCCGAACATGCCGGTCGTGTACTGGTCGTTCCGGGTGATGATCGTCTTCGGCCTGACCACGGTCGCCCTGTCCCTGGCCGGCCTGTGGGCGCTGCGGCGCCGCCGCCCGGTGCCCCGCCTGCTCGCCCGGGCGGGTCTCGCCGCGCTGCCGCTGCCCGTGCTCGCCGTGATCGCCGGGTGGCTGCTCAGCGAGATCGGGCGCCAGCCGTGGGTCGTCCAGGGAGAGCTGCTGACGGCCGCCGCCGTCTCCCCCGGCGTCTCCCTGCGCGAGGTGGCCGTCTCGCTGACGGTCTTCACCGTGCTGTACGGCGTGCTGGCCGCCGCCGAGGTGCGCCTGCTCGCCCGGCACGTCAAGGCGGGCCCCGAGCCGGCCGCCCCGGCGCCCGGCCCGCGCCCGGAGACCGCCCCCCTCACCCCGACCCTGATGTACTAGGGAGACCCCCGTGGAGCTCACGACCTTCTGGTTCCTGGTCATCGCGTTCCTGTGGACCGGCTACTTCGTGCTCGAAGGCTTCGACTTCGGCGTCGGCGCGCTGCTGCCCGTGATCGGCCGCACCGACGCCGAGCGCGGCCAGGCGATCTCCACCATCGGCCCGGTCTGGGACGGCAACGAGGTGTGGCTGATCACCGCGGTGGGCGCCACGTTCGCCGCCTTCCCCGCCTGGTACGCGGGCCTGCTGAGCGGCTACTACCTGCCGCTGGTGCTGGTGCTCGCCGCCCTGATCGTGCGGGGTGTGGCCCTGGAGTGGCGCGGCAAGGTGCGGCCCGCCGAGAGAAGACTGTGCGACGCGGGCATCGCGGCCGGCAGCGCCGTGGCCGCGGCGACGTGGGGCGCGGTGTTCGGCCACCTGCTGTTCGGCTCGGCGCGGGCCGCCGTGCTCGGCGGGGCGTTGTCGCTTGCCGTGGCGGTGCTGCACGGCTCGGTGTTCCTTGCGCTGAAGACGGCGGGCCCCCTGCGTGCCAGGGCCCGCCGTCTCACGCCGGCCGCCGCCGTCGCCGCCCTGCCCCTCGCCGCCGTGTCCCTCCCGGCCCTCGCGGACCTGGCGGCGGGCACGGCGGGGGCGGGTGTGGGGGCGGGCAGCGCGGGAACGGCCGGCGCCGCGGGCGGCGCCGGGTGGACGGCGCACCCGCTGGTGTGGGCCGCGGCGGCCGGGGCCGTCGCGGCGCTGGCCACCGCGGTGGCGCTGGCGTGGCGCCGCCGCGAAGGCTGGGCTTTCGCCGCCACCGCGGCGGCGATCACGCTGGTCGCCGGGACGGTGTTCACGACGCTGCACCGCGCGCCGCTGCCCGGCCTGACCCTCGCGGAGGCGGCGTCAGGCCCGTACACGCTCGGCGTGCTGACCTGGATCGGGCTGGTCGCGCTGCCGTTCGTGCTGGGCTACCAGGCGTGGACCTACTGGGTCTTCCGCCGCCGCGTCACCGCGTGAGCCCCGCGCCTCCCCTCGCCGGGGGCGCCGGGCACGGGTCAGCACATGTCGGTCCGCCCCACGGCGTCGATCCTGCGGCCGAAGTTGGTGTCGTACGCCTTGGCGTAGTCACCGGCGTTCACCCTGCGCCGCTCGGCCGGGTTCCAGTCGATGAAGCAGCCCTCGGCGTTGGCGTAGAACGAGTAGACGTGGTCGTGCAGGTTGGACGGCATGTCGCGGTACCCGTTGGAGGGCATCCATCGCCACGGCGTCCCGATGTAGTCGCGGTGGTACCAGAAGCAGATCTCGCCCCCGCCGCACTGCTCGCGGGCCCGCTGCAGCGCCGCCGCGTCGCCCTCCGTCCGGCCGCCGCCCATGGCGGCGGCCGGCGCGGGGGTGGCCAGCGCCACCGCGATGAGCCCGATCGCCGCCAGGGCGGCGCGTGCCGTGCGTGTCCGTGATCTCACTACTCGAGTCCTCCTCGTGATGAGGGCGCCGGCGGCCCCTCCCCCGGCCGGGGCGGGTGCTCCGACGCCACGACAATCACGGAATGTAGCAACTTGACTACTCTGTGCGACCTACCCGTCACGGTGCGACTCGGGGGGCCGCGGGGTACGCGGATCATGGCCGTCAGGCCATAGACAGCCTCACCCGGCGGCGCGGCGCAGGTCGTACAGGTCGGAGGGCGAGATCGGCATGCGGCTGATCGTGATGCCCTCGGCGTCCTCGATCGCCGAGGCGATGACCGCGGACACCGGGATCACCCCGGCCTCTCCCGCGCCCTTGATGCCGAGCGGGTTGAGCGGCGAGGGCGTCTCCAGGTGGGCGGTCTCGATGCGCGGCACCTCGGTGGCGTACGGCATCAGGAAGTCCATGAAGGAGGCGTTGAGGAGCTGGCCGTGGCCGTCGTACACCATGCGCTCGTACAGCGCCCCGCCGACGCCCTGCGCCACCCCGCCGTGGATCTGGCCCTCCACGATCATCGGGTTGATCAGCTTGCCGCAGTCGTGCACCACGGCGTACCGCAGGACGCGGATCTCGGCCGTGTCGGGGTCGGTCTCCACGATGGCCGCGTGCATGCCGGAGGCGAACGTCGAGCGCACCGGCGAGTAGTAGTCACGGCCCTCCAGGCCCGGCTCCTCGCCCTCCGCGACCGGCGGCCGGTCCATCGAGGACGCCCCGGCGAACTGCGTGGCCCGCTTGGCCTCCTCGTCGAAGGCGTACCGCAGCGGGTTGGACAGCACGGCCACCGTGGCCAGCGGGACGGACGCGCCGGGGTTGCCGACCACCCGCACGTCGCCGTCCACGATCTCCAGGTCCCGCGGGTCGGCCTCCAGCGCGTCGGCGGCGATGCGCAGCGCCTTGTCGCGCACCTTGCGGCAGGCCAGCGCGATGGCGTTGCCGCTCATCACGGCCGCCCTGGAGGCGAACGTGCCGACGGCGTAGCCGAAGCGGCGGGTGTCGCCGGTGACCACGGACACGCGGTCGATCGGCACGCCGAGCTCGGTCGCGGCGATCTGCGCGAACACCGTCTCGTGGCCCTGCCCCTGGGAGGTGAGGCCGGTGGAGACGTGCACCCGGCCGTCCGAGGTGACCTGCACGTGGCCGCCCTCGTACGGGCCGACGCCGGTGCCCTCGACGTAGCAGCCGATGCCGATGCCGAGCCTGCGGCCCTCGGCGGCGGCGCGTTCCTTCACGGCGGGGAAGTCGTCCCAGCCGATCAGGTCCTTCAGCATGCGCAGCGACTCGGGGTAGTCGCCGCTGTCGTAGATCAGCGGGCGGCCGTCCTGGAACATCAGGCCCTGGTCGTAGGGGAACTGATCGGGCTGGATGAAGTTGACGGCGCGCACCGCCGTACGGTCCAGGCCGAGACGGTCGGCGATGCGGTCCATCGTGCGCTCCATGCAGAACACGCCCTGCGGACGGCCCGCGCCCCGGTACGGCGTGACCTGCACGGTGTTGGTGTAGATCGAGGAGAACTCCACCCGGTACGCCCCGACGCGGTACGGCCCGAGGAGCTGGGTGGCGCTGATGATCGGCACGATGATGCCGTACGGCGTGTAGGCGCCGTGGTCGTGCTGGATGGTCACGTCCAGGCCGTGCAGGCGGCCCTCGTCGTCGAAGCCCACCCGCACGTGCTGCACCTGGGCGCGCTCGTGTGCCGAGGAGATGAAGTGCTCGCGCCGGTCCTCGGCCCACTTGACCTCGCGGCCGAGCAGCATGGCCGCCCAGGGGACCAGCACCTCCTCCGGCCAGGGGTGCACGATCTTCACGCCGAAACCGCCGCCGACGTCCGGGGCGATCACCTCGACGGACGGCAGGGGCAGGCCGAGCTTGGCGGCGATCGCCATGCGCACGCTGGTGGAGGTCTGCGTGGAGGAGTAGACCCGCAGCGACCGGTCGTCGGGGTCCCAGCGGGCGTACACGCCGCGCCCCTCCAGCGGCATGGACGCGCTGCGCTCGATGTCCAGCCGGAACGAGAGCGTGTGCGGCGCCGCGTCGATCGCCTCGCGGGCGCCCCGGCCGTCGCCCGCGGGCACCTCCTGCACCAGGTGGGCGCCGACGTTGCCCGGGACGTCCTCGTGCACCAGGTGCACGCCCTGCACGGCCTCCTCGATGCCGACGACCGGCTTGAGGAACTCGTAGTCGACCTCGATCAGGGCGGCGGCGTCCTCGGCGAGGTAGCGGTCGGTGGCGACCACCATGACGACCGGCTCGCCGACGTGCCGCACGATGTCCTTGGCCAGGCAGTACGCGGTACGGCCGTGGGTGAGTGCGGGGTGCGGGATCAGCAGCGGCAACGGGTCGCGCACCCGTTCCGGCAGGTCCTCCCAGGTGTAGATCGCCACGAGGCCGTCCACGTCCAGGGCGGCGGACACGTCGATGTCGCGGATGCGGGCGTGGGCGTGCGGCGAGCGCACGAACGCGGCGGCGAGGGCGTCCCTGCCGAGGTCGTCGAGGTAGCGGCCCTGGCCGGTGACCAGCCGGCCGTCCTCCCTGCGCTGGACCCGCTCGCCGAACAGCCTGGTCGTCACGGGGCGCCCTCCTCGGCCGTCAGCTCGGCCGCCCGGTGGACCGCCTTGACGATGTTCTGGTAGCCGGTGCACCGGCAGAGGTTGCCCGAGATGCCCTCCAGCACCTCGTCGTCGGTCGGCGCGGGGGTGTCGCGCAGCAACGCGGTGACCGTGCACAGGAAACCGGGCGTGCAGAACCCGCACTGCAGGGCGTGGCACTCACCGAACGCCCGCTGCACCGGTGACGGCGTGCCGTCCGGCCCGGCCAGGCCCTCCACGGTGGTGATCTCGTGGCCGTCCGCGGTGACCGCGAACGTGAGGCACGAACGGGCGGGCTCGCCGTCCAGCAGCACGGTGCAGCAGCCGCACACACCGTGCTCGCAGCCCACGTGGGTGCCGGTGAGGCCGAGGTCGTGGCGCAGGCAGTCCGACAGCAGGCGCCGGGCGGGGACCCGCACCTCGTGGACCACCCCGTTGACGGTCAGCGAGATCGCGTGCCGGGCCTCAGCCATCACGTTCCTCCCCTGAGCGCCCCGGGTCGCCCGCCGCGACGGCGGCCGCGGTACGCAGCGCGCGGGCGGCGAGAACCCCGCTCAAATGCCGACGGTACTCGGCCGTCGCGTGGATGTCGGCGTCGGGATCCAGCCGTTCCCGCACAGCCCGCTCCACGGCGGGCCAGTCCACCGACGCGGCGGGGCGGCGCTCGCACACCTCGGTCAGGTCGAGCAGCACCGGCACCGGGCCCGCGCTGACGAACACGGCCCTGGCTCCGGCGATCCGCAGGTCGTCGTCCAGGGTCACCAGGGCGGCGGCGCCGGCCACGGCGTAGTCGCCGTGCCTGCGGGCCACCTCGTGGAACGCGGTGCCGGTGCGGGGCGGCAGCGCGGGGAAGAACGCGGAGACGGCCAGCTCGCCCGGCTGCAGCGCCGACTCGAGGGGGCCGGTGAAGAAACGGCCGGCGGCGACGTCCCGCTGCGCGCCGCCGTGCCTGGCCAGCCTTACGGTGCCGCCGAGCAGGGTGAGCACGGCGGGCAGCTCGGCGGAGGGGTCGGCGTGCACCAGGCTGCCGACGACGGTGCCCCGGTTGCGGATCACCGGGTGGGCCACCAGCCGCAGCGCCGTACGCAGCAGCGGCTGCACGCGCACGGCGGCCTCGGACCGCTCGACGGCGGCGTGCCGGGCCAGCGCCCCGACCCGCACGCCGTCCCGGCCCGCGTCGACGGTGTCGAGGGCGGCGACCCGGTTGATGTCCACCAGGTGCTCCGGGGCCGCCAGCCGCATGTTCATGAGAGGGATCAGGCTCTGGCCGCCGGCCAGCACCTTGCCGTGCGCCCCGACCTCGGCGAGGACCGCGAGGGCCTCACCGAGGTCGCGGGGCGCGTGATAGTCGAACGGCGGAGGCTTCACGTGGTGTTGTCGCTCCCTTCCACGGCCCTCGCGGGCCGCGGACTTCCCGGCGGAGCCGGTCGCCGCGCGACGACGCGCAGCAGGTGGTACCCGCCCAGCACCACCACGGTGCCGAGCGCGATGCCCGCCAGGGAGAAGTCCTTGGTGATCTGGTGGGACACCGGGCCGATCGCGAGGATGATGCCCGCTCCGGTGGGCACCATGTTCACCGGGTCGGCGAAGTCCACCCGGTTCTCGATCCAGATCTTGGCGCCCAGAAGGCCGATCATGCCGTACAGGATGACGGTGATGCCACCGAGCACGCCACCCGGCGTCGCCGCCACCAGCGCGCCGAACTTCGGGCACAGGCCGAACAGGATCGCGATCACCGCGGCGATGTAGTAGGCGCCGGTGGAGTAGACCCTCGTCGCGGCCATGACGCCGATGTTCTCGGCGTAGGTGGTGGTGGGCGAGCCGCCGACGGCACTCGCCACGGCCGTGCCGACGCCGTCGGCGAGGACCGCGCGGCCCATGTACGGGTCGACGTCCTGCCCGGTCATCTCGCCGACCGCCTTGACGTGCCCGATGTTCTCCGCGATCAGGGCGATCACGGCGGGCAGGACCAGCACGACGGCCGAGACCGCGAAGTTGGGGGCGTGGAAGTCCGGCAGGCCGATCCACGGGGCGTCGGCCACCCCCTGGAAGCTGACCCGGGGGTGGGTGTCGATCTTGCCGGTGCCGGCGTTGAAGGCGGTGATGTTCCCGAAGACCACGTCGGCCAGCCAGGAGAGCACGAAGCCGATGACCAGGCCGAGCAGCACGCCGATGCGGCCGACGAAACCCTTGAACCCGACGATGACGAGGCCGGTGACCGCCATCGTGATCAGCGCGATCCACTGGTCCTGCGGCCAGTAGATGTCGGCGACCACGTACGCCAGGCCGAAGCCGATGAGCATGACGACCGCGCCGGTCACCACGGGCGGGAACACGCCGTTGATGACCCGCACGCCCAGGTAGTGGATCGCGACGCCGCACAACGCGAGCACCAGGCCCGCCACCAGGATCGCGCCCGTGACCGTGCCGTCGTCCCCGCCCGCCGCGCGGATCGCGACGACCGCGCCCACGAACGACGCCGAGGTACCGAGGTAGCTCGGGATCTTCCCCTGAACGATGAGCAGGAACAGGATGGTGGCGACACCCGACATCATGATCGCGACGTTGGCGTTCAGCCCCATCACCAGCGGGAACACGAACGTCGCGCCGAACATGGCGATGACGTGCTGCGCGCCGAAGCCCACCATGCGCGGCCAGCTCAGCCGCTCGTCGGGCTTGACCACCTCCCCGGGCGCGAGCGTGCGCCCGTCACCGTGCACTTTCCATCCGAAGGCCATTGAGTGCCCCTTCACTACCCGGGCCGCTCGGTCGATGGCCACCCCGCAGGCGGACCTCCACGGCGTCGTGCTGATTCTTCGTCGGTTCGACGGGGTTGCCCTGACGCCGGTGTGCGGACAGGCGGGGACATCCTCGTCCGTTCCGCGCAGATTAGACCGATGACCCCCCGCCCACATGGTAAGAAATTGCCAAACATGACCATCAGACCAGCAGTCCTCTTGCGCACCAGCCGCCCCACCGCCGAGTGAACGCCACGATCACCACGATGCCCCCGTCGCGGCCCTTCCGCCAGGGCCTGATCCCACCCGTCACACGGGGAAGGTGACGCCGGTCAGTTCCACCGAGATCGTCCCGGTCGCCGGCCGGGGCGTGGTGTGATGGAGCCCGTGAGCCGTGCCGTCGAGGAGACCAACCGCCGCATGCTGCGGGCGCGGGACGCGATGGACCGCGCTTACGCGCAGCCGCTGGACGTCCCGGCGCTGGCACGGATCGCCCATGTGTCGGAGGCGCACTTCACCCGGACCTTCCGGGCCACGTTCGGCGAGACGCCGCACCGCTACCTGCAGCGGCGCCGGGTCGAGCGGGCGATGTTCCTGCTGCGCGAGACCGACCGCAGCGTGACGGACATCTGCTTCGAGGTCGGTTTCGGCAGCCCGGGGACCTTCAGCCGCACGTTCCGCGACATCGTCGGCCGCTCACCGAGGGCGTACCGCAGGGAGGCCACGACGATGCCCGTGCCCACGTGCTTCACGATGGCGTGGCTGCGCCCGAACGCCTGACCGCTTTCGCACCAATCGGTCAGTTTTGGATAAGTTTCCGGCCGACGCCACCAGTAGCGTGACAGGCATGTTCAACGCCATCACGCACTCACAGATATACGTCCTCGACCAGGACAAAGCCCTCGACTTCTACGTCGGCAAGCTCGGCCTGGAGGTCAACACCGACGTCGATCTCGGATTCATGCGCTGGCTGACCGTCAACGTCCCCGGGCAGCCCGAGCGCCAGATCCTGCTGGAGAGGCCGGGCGGCCCGCGGATGTCCGCGGATACGGCCGACCAGGTCCGCGACCTGGTGACCAAGGGCGCGATGGGCGCCGTGATCTTCAGCACCGACGACGCCCGCAAGACGTACGAGACCCTGCTCGCCCTCGGCGTCGAGTTCACCGAGGAACCCACCGACCGCCCCTACGGCATCGACTGCGGCCTGCGCGACCCCTTCGGCAACCACATCCGCTTCACCCAGCCGAAGCCCTAGCCCGGGACCTACTGCGGCGTCCGGACGACGGTCGAGTCCCCGTTCGGCTGCGGGCCGTCCGCGTGAGCGGGGACGGCGCCGAGAGACAGGGCGGCGACGAGGACGACGGCCGCGGCGGCCGCGCGGCGCGGCCCGGTGCTGACGTTCATACGACTCTCCTGGTCGGCTGATGACTACAGGGGGACGAACCACAATCAGCATCGGGCCCGCGCCGCCGTATGTCCACGGTCGTGCGCACGCGTCACCGGCCGGGAACCGGGCTCATTCCGCGCCCAGGTCCCACAGCCACACGGACCCGTCGTCGCCGCCGGTGACGGCGACGGCCCTGCCGTGCATCCGGCCCACCGCCACCGCGTTCACCTTGCCGTTGTGCCGGGCCGGCAGCCTGCTCAGCTGCCGGCCCGCGGCCAAGTCCAGCAGCACAAGCTCGTCGCGATAACGGCCGCTCGTGACAGCGATGGTCCTGCCGTTCAACTCCCCAACCGCAAGCGCACCTTTCACGGTCGGCACCCTGCCCCGTTGCCGGCCCGTGGCCAAGTCGCGTATCTCCAGGCCGGTAGAGAGGCCGATGACGGCGACGGTCCTTTCGCTCATCTTCCCCACCACCACCGTATGGCCCCCGAGACTGAAGGAATTTCTCCAGGCTCCGATCAACGTCCGGACCTTCCTGCCCATGGCCAGGTCCCATATCCGCAGACCACGGCTGTCGCTGATTACGGCGACAAGTCTCCCGTCCAGTTCACTCACCGCCACCGCGTAGACGTTGCCGACGCGCATGGTCACGGGCTCACCGAACTGCAAGCCGGGAGCCAACTCCCACACCCACAACCAGCGGTCGCCGCCGGCGACGACGACGGCCCTGCCGTCCATCGCGCCCACCGCCATCGCGCCGATGTTCTCGGGAGTGGTCATGGGCTCGCCCAGTTGCCGGCCCGTGACAAGGTCCCACACCCGTATCGTCAGATCGCCGCCTGCCGACACGGCGACGGTCTCACCGTGCGCCTGGGCCACCGCCACCGCACGGACACCAGAGGTGTGCCCGACCATCGGCCCGCCCAGTTGCCGGCCCGCGGCAAGATCCCATACCCTCACCGTCTGGTCGGCCCCCCCGGTGACAGCGATGGTCTCACCGTTGAGCCGACCAATCGCCACCGCCCGCACGTCAGCGGTGTGACCGGAGGTGCGGCCCCTCAGTGGCCGGCCGAGCAGGGCTTTGGATGAGACCTCCCACAGCAGGATGTTACGGTCGTCACCTCCTGTGACGGCGACGGCCCTCCCGTCGATCTCACCTACCGCCACCGTGTTGACACGATCAGTGTGTCCAGTCATGGGTTCGCCCAGTTGCCGTCCTGTGGCCACATCGACCACCCGCACCTCACTGCCGCGACCGGCGACGAGGGCGACGGGCCGGCCGTCCAGTTCGCACACCGCCAGCACGTTGACTTCAGCGCCCCTGTGCCTGCCGAGGTGCCGGCCCGTCGCCAGGTCCCACAGCCACAGCCCATCGAAGCTGCCGGCGATGCCGATCGTGCTCCCGTTCATCCGAGCCGTCGCCACCGTCCTGAGGCTGTAGGGGGCGCCCACCGTGAAAGTGCTCAGTTGCCGACCCGTGGCAAGATCCCACACCTGTGCCGTGCCGTCGTAACTGCAACTTACGGCGACGGCCCTGCCGTCCAGTCGGCTCACAGCGATCGCGTGGGCATTTTCGGTGTGGGACATGGGTAGGCCCAGTTGCTCCCCCGTGGCCAGGTCCCGCACCGACAGGTCGTCACCTGCGCTGATGACGGCGACGGCCCTGCCGTTCAGCCGGGTGACGGCCAGCGCGTGCACGACGCGATCGGTGAGGAGTGCGTCCAGCCGCCCGCTCATGAGGTCCCACACCTGCAGCCCGGGTATGCCGCCGGTGACGGCGACAGTCCTCCCCTCCAGCTCACCTACCGCGACCGCGTGAACGGTACCGTCGCTGATCAGCGCGTCTCCCAGTTGCCGATGCGTGACCAGGTCCCATGTCCGTACCGTTCGATCCCCGCCGGCGCTGACCGCGATGGCTCTCCCGTTCAGCCGGCCGACTGCCACGGCGTTGACGCGGCTGGTGTGGCTGTGGTCGTGGCTGGACTCGTGGCCGACAAGGAGTCGGCCGGCGGAGGTGTCCCATCGGCGTGCCGGCTGCCGGACCGGCCTGCCCGCGACGATCGCGGTGAGTGCCTTGGTGGCCTCGGGGACGGTCATCCGCTGGGCGGGGTCCTTTCGCATCAGCCCGGACAGGACCGGGGCCAGCGGGCCGGCGTGCTCCGGTTCCGGTGCCGGGGCGGGGCTCAGCAGGGACGCCAGGATCGCGTAGGTGATCCCGGTGTAGGGCGGGCGGCCTTCGGTCGCGGCGTACATGGTGGCGCCGAGTGACCACAGGTCCCAGGCGGAGGTGACCGGCAGGGCGCGGGCCTGTTCGGGGGCCATGAACGCCGGGGTGCCGATCACCGCGCCGCTGGCGGTCAGGGTGGCCTCCCCGGCCAGGTGGGCGATCCCGAAGTCGGTGATCACCACCCGTTCGCCGGCCAGGAGCACGTTGGCGGGTTTGAGGTCGCGGTGCACGATCCCTGCCTCGTGCGCCTGGGTCAGGGCCTCCAGCAGCATGACGCCGATCCGCGCCACGCGGGCGGGAGGCAGCCGCCCCTCCCTGGCGACGACCTGGGCCAGGGAGGGGCCGTCGACGAACTCCATCACGATGACCGGCGCCTGATCCCAGGTGAGGACGTCGTACACGGTGACGATGCCGGGGTGGTTGAGCTTGGCCGCCGCGCGGGCCTCGCGGATCGCCCGCCGGCCGAGGTCCTGACGCTGCGTGGGGTCCATGCCGCGGGGGAACACGAGCTGTTTGACGGCGACCTGCCGGTTCAGCGTCTCGTCCCTGGCCCGCCAGACCCGGCCCATGCCTCCTTCGCCGAGCAACTCGATCAGCCGGTACCGCCCGGCCAATAACTCACCGTTCATTTCGCCTCCACCTCCGGCGCGACGCCGGCCGTGCTAGATGCCGCGCATGCGCAGGACGTGGAGGGCCAGGGTCAGGTTCAGGCGGAGGTGGGCGTCCTCGGTGAAGTTGCCGAGGAGGCGTTCCAGTTTGCCGATCCGGTAGCGCAGGGTGTTGTAGTGGAAGTGGAGGCGGCGGGCGGTCTCGGCGACGTTGAGGTTGGTCTCCAGCAGTACGTGCAGGGTGCGGCGGAGGTCGGCGTTCTCGGCGTCGTCGTCCTGGACCAGGGGGCCGAGGGTTTCTTTCACGAAGGCGTGGAGTTCTTCTGTGTCGTTGACCAGGGAGAGCAGGCGGTAGACGCCCAACTGGTCGAAGTGGGCCACGGCGCCGGGGCCGTGGAGCTGGCGGCCCACTCTGGCGGCTTTCAGGGCCTGGCCGTAGGCGTCGGGGAGGGACTCGGCGCCGGGGGCGACGCGGCTCATGCCGGTCGAGAAGGTGGCGGGGCGGGAGTCGGCGAAGGCGGCGACCGCGTCTTTGGCCAGGCGGGTCATGTCGGCCTCCGAGCCGACGATGGCGACGACCTCGTGGGAGAAGCCGGCCACGGCGCCTCTCGGGTCGTGGCGGCGCAGGGCGGCGGTCCAGGCGCTCAGCAGGCGGTCGGGGGGGATGTCGAACTCGGGGTCGATCTCGGCGACCAGCACGCCTACGGGACGTTCCAGGTCCCAGCCGAACGCGCGGGCCCTGGCGGCGATCCTCGGGCCGCCGCGGCCGGTGAGGACGTCGCGCAGGAAGTCGGCGCGGTACTTGCTCTCCACGGCGGTGACGGCCTCCTGGCGGGTCACCACCAGGGCGGCGACGGTGGCGGCACGTTCCAATATGCCGATGTCGCCCTCCCGCATGGCGCCGGCGGGGCTGTGGGCGACGATGCGGCCGTGGTGGTGGCCGCCGGCCACCACGGGGACCACGGTGTAGTCGCCGCCGGACATCGCGGGGGCGTTGCGCAGCGCCAGGGTGTCGCCCACGGCTTCCAGGAGCTGGCCGGCGGGGTCGACCACGGCGATCCCGACGTCCAGCAGGCCGGCCACCTCGGCGACGACCTCGCGCAGGCCGCCGCCCGCGAGCACGATCTGGACGAGCGCGCGGTGGGCCTCCTCGGTGCGGGCCAGCAGGGCGGCCTGGCGGTTCAGGATGTCGGTGAGCACCTGGTTGAGGATGTCGTCGAAACCGACGTCGTTCGGCAGCAGGATCAAGGGGAAACCGAGCCGGTCGGCCTGCTCGACCATCTCGGCGGGCAGCTCGTCCACGTACCGGCCGAGCTTGATGCCGAGCGCCGCGAGGCCCCGCTCGTCGAGGTCGGCCACCAGTCTGCCGAGCGACTGCGGGGTGTTGCGCAGGGGGTAGCCGGTGGTCAGCAGCAGCTCGTGGGGCTTCACCCACGCGAGGATGTCCGGTACCTCCATGACGTTGAGCCGCTGCACGATGCGGTCGAGGCCGTTCCTCCCGCCGATCAGGCGGGCTCCGGCCAGAGTGGAGACGCCGAGCACCTCCCCCACGGACACGCCGTGAATGATGGTGCCCGTGGAGGCCAAGCGCATCGCCGGGGGTGATGGGTCAGCAGTCATGGTCATGCTCCCGGGTGAAAAGCCGTTTCGGTGATTCTGACGGAATGACATCTCTGTCAACAAGAGCCAACTCATCGAAGAACTGTTGGCATCTTTCTCCGTACGGCGGCTCCCGGCGCCGTTTTACGGTCGCAAAGACTTGTGGGGAGGCCGGGTGACACTGGGGACAGGTACGAGGGTTCGCCACAGGACGCCGGCGAACGTCCAGGCGTTCGGCGCGGCGAGCACGGCGCTACGCCCGGCGCTGGAGTCGCCACGGCGGCCCGCGCGGGTGCTGGCGGTGTTCCCGCTCGGCATGTACCTGGAGATCCGCACCGAGGACGAGCCGTCGGTGGTGGCCGTGGTGACCGGCGAGGCGACCCGCCTGCCGAACGCCATGGTGCTCGGCGACCCGCTGCCCCCGGCCTCGGCGGGCGACGAGGCCGCGGTGGGCGACGGCTGCGTCGAGATCGGCCGGGTCACCGTGCGCGTGCGCCGCTGGTGGGACCCCGCGCCTCCGCTCGGCCCGGTCGGCGCCGACCGGCTGGCCCGGGCCCTGCCGCGTTTCACCGAGATCTGTGAGGCGTCCGGGCGGCGGCCCGGCCTGCCGTCCGGCGGCGCCGGTGCGATGCTGGCCGAGGGCTGCCACCGGGGGTCGCTGGCCACCGCGATCACCGCCGCCGAGCAGCTCATGGGCCTCGGCCCGGGGCTGACGCCGAGCGGCGACGACATGCTCGCCGGGCTGCTGGTCGCGCTGCGCCACCTCGGCGGTTCCGCGGGCGTGCGCCGCGCGGTGTGGCTGGCCGACTGGCTGGCGGCCACCGTGGCGTTCGACGCCGGCACCCGCACCACCCCGATCTCCGCGACGCTGCTGCACTGCGCGGCCCGCGGCGAGGCCTGCGTGGACGCGCTCGCGGTGCTGCGCGGCGTCGCGGGGCGCCGGCCGCTCGAGCCCGCGCTGCGCCGCCTTCTCCAGATCGGCCACACCTCGGGCGCGGACCTCGCCTGGGGCATGCGGACCGGGATGTCCGCTGTGCTGGCTCTCGGCGGCATGACCGCCGTCCGGACGGCCCAGCCGTCCCGCGCCTTATGAACGACGCGCCGTGTGAAAGCGTCGAAGGAGAAGTGGGCGGACGCCGGAGCGAGGACGGACGGCCGCGAGCAGGGCGGAGGCACCGCCATCAACCCATGAGAGAGGCGGTGAGCGACGGTTGACCACGAACACCGATCAGGTCGAGGTGCGGGCCGGCGTCTACCACGACTCGGTGAGCCTGATGCGGGTCAGCCAGGCCCTCGGCTCGCGCCCGGGGGTCAGCGTGGCGATCGTCGCCATGGCGACCGAGCTGAACGTCGGCCTGGCGCGCGAGGTCGGGTTCGAGGTGCCCGCCGCGGGCCCCGCGGACCTGCTGGTCGCGATCCGCGCCGAGTCCGCCGAGGAGCTCGCCGCGGCCGGTGAGGAGCTGGAACGGCAGTTCGCCGGGCTCGGCAGGGCCGCACGCGACGGCGGCGGCGCGGCGGCCGCGCACGCCCCGCGCACCACCCGCGCCGCGGCCAAGGTCTTCGACGCCACCCTCGCGCTGGTGTCCACGCCGGGCGACCACGCGTTCACCGAGGCCATGGACGCCGTCGAGGCCGGGCTCTCTGTCATGATCTTCAGCGACAACATGCCGCTGGAGCAGGAGATCGCGCTGAAGGAGCGCGCCGCCGAGCGCGGCGTGCTGGTGATGGGCCCCGACTGCGGCACGGCCGTGGTGAGCGGCGCCGGGCTCGGCTTCGCCAACGTGCTGAGCCCCGGCCCGGTCGGCGTGGTCGCCGCCTCGGGCACCGGCGCCCAGCAGGTGACGTGCCTGCTGGACCACGCGGGCGCCGGGGTGAGCCACGTGCTCGGCGTCGGCGGGCGCGACCTGTCGGCGGCCGTCGGCGGGCGCTCCACCCTCGTGGCGCTGCGGGCGCTGGACGCCGACCCGTCCACCGAGCTGATCGTGCTGATCTCCAAGCCGCCCGCGCCCGAGGTGGCCGAACTGGTGCGCCGCGCCGTCGAGGAGCTGAGCACCCCGGTGGTCGGCGCCCTGCTCGGCCCCGGGCAGGACGACCTGACCACCGCCGTGGAGAAGGCCCTGCACGCCCTCGGGCGTCCGGTGCCGCGGTGGCCGTCCTGGACGCTCCCCCAGCGGCCCCGGACGGCGGGGCTGTGCGGGCTGTACTCCGGCGGCACGCTGTGCGCGGAGGCGAAGCTGATCGCGGGCACCGGCGAGTTCACCGACTTCGGCGACGACGAGTACACCCGCGGCCGCCCGCACCCGATGATCGACCCGGCGATGCGGCTGGAGGCCCTGTCGCGGACGTCCGGCGTGATCCTGCTCGACGTGGTGCTCGGCCACGCCGCCGACCCCGACCCGGCGGCGCGCCTGGCCCCCGCCGTCCGCGCGGCCGGCGAGCGGGGCGCGTCCGTGGTGGCCGCCCTGGTCGGCACGGACGCCGACCCGCAGGGCCTGCGCCACCAGGCCGAGGCCCTCCACCAGGCGGGCGCGTCGGTGTTCGTCTCCAACGCCGCGGCCGCCCGGCACGCCGCGAGCCTGATCGCGAGCGCGCCGTGACGCCGGTGTCCGGCGCGCACCTGACGTCCGTCTTCACCACGGCGCCCGCCGGGCGCGCCGCGAGCCTGATCGGGAGGGCGCCGTGAGACTGTCCATGCTGGAGGGCGAGACCCGGGTGATCACCGCGGGCACGGCCGTGCTCGCCGAGGCGCTCGCGCAGCAGGCCGTGCCGCACCTGCCCGTGGACTGGCGGCCGCCGCTGCCCGGCACCGCGCCGGCACTGGCCAAGGTGACGGCCGACCCGCGGCGCGAGGCCGCCAACGCGACCGCCGTGGGCCGCATGACGTCCGCGCGGCCCCGCCTCGCGGGCGTGCGGCCGGCCGGCGAGGTGCTCGGCCTGCCGCCGCGCACGTTCCTGCACGCCGGGCCGCCGATCGACTGGGAGCGGGCGTCCGGGCCGATGCGCGGCGCGCTGATCGGCGCCGCGCTGTTCGAGGGCCTCGCCGCCGACGCCGAGGAGGCCGAGCGGCTGCTGGTGTCGGGCGGCGTGAAGCTCGACTCCTGCCACCACCACCGCACCGTCGGCCCGATGGCGGGCGTGGTGAGCCCCTCCATGTGGATGTTCGAGGTGACCGACGAGGAGCACGGCGGCACGGCGTACTGCTCGCTGAACGAGGGCCTCGGCAAGGTGCTGCGGTACGGCGCCTACGGGCCTGAGGTCGTGGAGCGGCTGCGCTGGATGGGCGAGGTGCTCGGCCCGGTGCTGGCCGCCGCCCTGGCGCTGAGCGGCCCGATCGACCTGCGCTCCCTGATCGCCCAGGCCCTCCAGATGGGCGACGAGCTGCACAACCGGAACCGGGCCGCCACGTCGCTCATGGTGCGCGAGATCGCCCCGGCGATCGTGGACGCCTCCCCCCGGTACGCCGCCGAGGTGCTGCGGTTCGTCAACGGCAACGACCACTTCTTCCTCAACGCCGGCATGGCGGCGGGCAAGGTCTCCGCGGACGCCGCGCGGGGTGTGCCCGGGTCGTCGATGGTGGTCGCCATGGCGCGCAACGGCACCGACTTCGGCATCCAGGTCTCCGGGCTCGGCGACCGGTGGTTCACCGGCCCCGCCGGGGTGCCGGACGGCCTGTACCTCGGCGCGTACGGCCCGCAGGACGCCAACCCCGACATCGGCGACTCGACCATCACCGAGACGTGCGGGCTCGGCGGGTTCGCCATGGCGGCGGCCCCGGCGATCGTGCGTTTCGTCGGCGGCGACGTGTCCGACGCGATCACCGCCACGCGGTCCATGTACGAGATCACGCTGGCCGAGCACCCGGCGTACCAGATCCCCGGGCTCGGGTTCCGCGGCACGCCGACGGGTATCGACGTGACCCTTGTGGCCAGAACCGGTGTGCTGCCGGTCGTGAACACCGGGATCGCGGGGCGCGTGGCGGGAACGGGGCAGGTGGGAGCGGGTCTGGTCAGCCCGCCGGCCGAGGCGTTCGCCGCCGCTCTGGCCGCACTGGCGGAAGAGTAAAGGAAGACCGAATTCCCATTGACCCCTCTTTGACCCTAATATCAGTGCCTTGGCGCACTGTCGAGATGATGACGCACTTGATCGTTCGATGATCCATAAATAGGGATATGACGCGGACAAGCGTGAACTGGGGAGCGCGGGTGTACCGCCGATCGCCTGCTCGGGAGGAAGCCCTCGATGGCAGAGGGTAGGACCCCGATCGGCGCGGGGGTGGCACCCGATGGTCAAGGCCGACTGGTCGGCAGGCGGTACCGCCTGCTCTCGCCGGTCGGCCGTGGCGGCATGGGCATGGTCTGGCACGCCCACGACGTGCTGCTCGACCGCGACGTCGCCGTCAAGGAGCTGATCCTTCCCCTCGGGCTCGACCACGCGGGCACGCAGGTCGCCCACCGCCGCATGCTGCGCGAGGCCCGGTCCGCCGCGCGGCTCAGCCACCCGGGCATCGTCACCGTCCACGACGTGGTCGAGGAGGACGGGCGGCCCTGGATCGTCATGGAACTGGTCCGCGCCTGGTCCCTGGAGCAGGCGGTGCGGCAGAGCGGGCCGCTGCCCGTCGTGCAGGCCGCCGAGATCGGCGTGCGGGTGCTGGACGCCCTGCGGCACGCGCACGCGGCGGGCATCCTGCACCGGGACGTCAAGCCCGGCAACGTGCTGCTCACCGCCGACCGCGTCGTGCTCACCGACTTCGGCATCGCCGCCATCGAGGGCGACGTCACCATCACGCAGACCGGCCTGCTGATGGGGTCGCCCGCCTACATCCCGCCCGAGCGGCTCCAGGGCCGCCCGATCACCCACGCGGCCGACCTGTGGTCGTTCGGCGCCACGCTGTACGCCGCCGTGGAGGGGCGCCCGCCGTACGAGGGGCCCGACGCGGTCGCGGTGCTCGGCGCGGTGCTCACGCAGGAGCCCAACCGGCCCCAGCGCGCCGGAGCGCTGCTGCCGGTGGTCGAAGGGCTGCTGCGCAAGAATCCCGCCGACCGGATGCCGGCCGCGCAGGCGGCCGAGCTGCTGGAGCGGGTGCTGCGCACCCACGGCTCCGGCCTGCCCGTGCGGGGGCTGGACGGCGCGACGTCCACCCCGCTGCCCACCCGCGACGACTCCACCCCGGTAGGTATGCTCCCTCCGCTCGATCCGCCCTCCGGTCCCCTGCCCTCCCGCATCATCGAGACGCCGTCCGGCCCCGTCCGCGTGCCCGCCGAGCAGGTGCCCGGCCCCGCGCGCGACGCCGGCCACGCCCGCCGCCGTGACGGCGAGCCAGGCGCGCCCTTCCCTGCGCCGGCCTACGACGCCCTGGCCGGCGACCCGGGCCGCCCTCCCTCCTACGACGCGCTGCGCGGGGCCACCGGGCCCTACGAGAGCGCCCCCCACGGCGCGCCCTCGGCTTCGTCAGGGCCCCAGTCCTACGACGCCCTGCGCGGTTCCTCAGGGCCGCAGGGGTACGACCCGCTGCGCGGCCCGTCGGGAGCGCAGCCGAACCCGTACGACGCGCTGCGCAGCTCCTCGGGGCCGCGGTCCTACGACGCGCTGGGCAGTCCCTCGGGGTCGCAGTCCTATGACGTGCCGCGAGGTCCCTCGGGGCCGCAGGCCTACGACGCGCTCCGCGGGCCGTCCGGCCCTCAGGGGTACGACCCGCTCCGCGGGCCGTCCGGGGGCCAGGGGTACGACGCGCTCGGCGGCCCGCACACGGACGACCCGCTGAACGGCCGGGGTGCCCGGCCCGCCCCCTACGACGCGCTACGAGGCCCGTCCGGGCCGCAGCCGGACCCGTACGACGCGCTGCGCAGCCCCTCCGGGCCGCAGGCCTACGACGCGCTCCGGAGCCCCTCCGGGCCGCAGGCCTACGACGCGCTCCGGAGCCCCTCCGGGCCGCAGGCCTACGACGCGCTCCGGAGCCCCTCCGGGCCGCAGGCCTACGACGCGCTCCGGAGTCCCTCCGGGCCGCACACGGACGACCCGCCGAACGGGCGGGGCACCCGGCCCGACCCCTACGCCGCGCTGCGCGACACGGCCGACCGGGACGTGGCCGACGCGGGCCGCGCGACCGGTGACGTGCTGGTGGCGGGGACCCCGGGGGCGCGCGGGCGGGGGCCGAACCTCGCGGACCGGCTGGCCAGGGACATCGAGAACCCGTTCGGCGAGCCCGAGCGCCGCGCCCGTGACCCGCGCGACGACGGCGGGCGCCGGGTGCGGGTGGACGACGTGCGGGACGAGGACCCCCGTGAGGGCCGCTCCCCCGTGCTGCTCGTCCTCGCCGGCACCGGCATCGTGGGCGTCGTGGCCGCCCTGCTGTTCGTGTTGTGGCCGTCCGACCCGGCGCCGCGCGACGACGCCGCGCCCGCCCCTCCCCCGGTGACCAGCGGGCAGCCGTCGGTGAACGCCGGCTCCGGCGCGCCGTCCGCGCCCGCGCCCGAGGAGGGCGGCGGCTCCTCCGAGGTGCCCTCCGGCTTCCGCGCCCGCACCGCGGCCGGCGTCTCGGTCGCCGTCCCCGAGGACTGGACGGCGTCCGTCTCCGACGCCGCCGTCACCTACGTCGGCCCGAAGAGCTCCGGCCGCCGCATCCAGATCAAGCGCGTCGCCTCCACCGGCGACGACGGCCTGGCGGCCCTCACCAAGGCCAAGGACGAGGCCACCCTCACCGACTACGCCCAGGCCCGCCTGGAGTCCTCCCCCTTCGGCGACTACGACTCCAGCGTGTGGGAGTACACCTACACCGCCCTCACCAACGTCACCACCCACGCCGTCACCCGGCACATCACCGTCGACGCCGGCACCGCCTACGAGATCACCTTCACCGCCCCCGACGCCGAGTGGGACCAGGCCGACAACCGCCAGACCATGGCCGTCCTCTGGAACACCTTCAAGCCGGCCTCCTGACGGCGCCCCCTCCAGGACCGGCGCGGGCTCAGGTCAGGGGGATGACGACCTGGTCCTCCAAAGGGGGCTCCTCCTCCTGGGGACGGCAGCCCGTGGCGGCGAAGCAGCGGATCCTCAGCGCGCCCGCCTCCACGGAGACGTGCAGGAAGCTCTTGAAGAACGGCGGGTCGTCCCAGTCGGAGAGCTCGGAGAACCAGCGGTGGAACGTGCGGCCCACCGGGAGGTGGAACGGCATGGGCCAGCCGCCGAGAACACGGGCGGCCCACT
Source organism: Sphaerisporangium sp. B11E5 (assembly GCF_039871875.1). NCBI lineage: Bacteria > Bacillati > Actinomycetota > Actinomycetes > Streptosporangiales > Streptosporangiaceae > Sphaerisporangium > Sphaerisporangium sp. B11E5. The sequence continues at coordinate 23,524 of NZ_JBDPMD010000056.1, forward strand.
TCATGCGGGTGGTGATCCTGACCTCCGGGACGCCGGGGGTGGCCACCGGGGCGCCGGGCGGGGCCTCGACGGGGGCACCCGGGACGGGCGCGGCGGCCGGGACGCCGGGAGTGTTCACCGGGCGGGGCGGCGCGTTGCCGATCTGGCGGGACATCAGCACGAGACTCTGGTCGGGGGTGAGGTACAGCCACGGCATGCGGAGGCGGCGGGAGTACAGCTTGCTGTAGAAGGACAGGGAGTCGCCGCGCAGCGGGTAGCACTTGAAGGCGTCCTCGTGGACGCCGCCGGCGTCCACCCGGGGGATGGTGTGGGTGGCGTGCGTGAAGGCGCCGCCGCCGCCGGAGACGATGTACTGGATGACGCGGTCGCCGACCGCGACGGGGTAACGCTGGTAGTTGTGGGTGTCGCCCCCGATGGCGGCGACGTAGTTGGCGGCGGGGTCGCGCACGATCTCGTCCACGGTGCCGCCGCCCTCGATGGGGCCGGGGTGGTAGGCGTTGCGGTCGTAGATGGGCTTGCCGGTGATCAGCACCTTGGGGCGCGGGTCGGCCGACACCCGGCGCAGCCAGGCGCCCTGGTCGCGGTCGATGCCGCCCCTGATGCCGTTGTCGATGCCCACGAGCAGCAGCCCGGGCAGGTCGATCACCCAGTACGGGCCGGGCTGCACGGCCCGCTGCCCGGGGGCGCCGCGCCGTTCGCGTGCCTTGGCGAGCTTCGCCTCGTCGATGGGCTCGGGCTTCCTCCACAGCAGGCCGCGCAGCCCGGGGAGGCGCTTCCCCGCCTCGATCGCGGGCTCGTCGCAGAACACCCGCATGAACCCGCCGAGCCCGTCGTACCAGTCGTGGTTGCCGGGGATGGCGTAGATGGGCCCGGGATAGCCCTGGTAGGGGCGGAAGAACTTGTCCTCGTACTCGTCGCCCGCCCCGGTGGGGTAGATGACGTCGCTGGCCACGATCGCGAACGCCGTGCCCTCGCCGATCTTGAGCAGGCCGGGCACCACGGCGTACTGGGAGGCGTCGCCCTCGCCGGTGTCCCCGACCAGCAGGAAGCTGAACTCCGGCCCCACATCAGGCTTCATCCGGAAATCGGGATCGACGCCGCGCTCCTGACGTACCGCGATCCACCGCCGCCGCATCTCGTCCGACGGGTCACCGAGAAGCTGGGCGAGGATCTCGTTGCGCGACCGCAGCAGCACCGACGGCCGCAGCCAGGAGAAGCCGGCCTTGTCCGGCCGCAACCCTTGGAACGTGCCCACCTGCTGGCAGGACCACCCGGCCCCTTCCTCCGACACCCGGGATGAGAGCTGCTTCCCGCGCTCGGCGGCCCGATCGACGTCGACCATGGCCCCATTCTCCCCGCGATCTTGCCCCGGCGGGCGGCCGAACACGGAATCCGGCAGATCACGGAATGAGCACGCCCGGGTTCAGGATCCCCGCCGGGTCCAGCCGCTCCTTGACGGCGCGCAGGATCTCCACCCCGAGCTCGCCGATCTCCAGCGCGTAGGCGTCGCGGTGGTCCCGGCCCACCCCGTGGTGGTGCGAGATGGTGCCGCCCGCGATGCCGATGGCCTCGCTGACCGCCCGCTTGGCGGTGTCCCACTGGCCGAGCGGGTCGCCGGTCTGCGCGGTCACCACAGTGAAGTACAGCGACGCGCCGGTCGGGTACACGTGCGAGATGTGGCACATGACCAGCGGCGGGTTGCCCTGCCGCCCCGGCGGGCCGGTCTGCCCGAGTGCCACGCTCAGCACCAGCCGCACCGCGTCGTACAGCCGCGGGACGCCCGACCAGAAGCACGCCGTCTCCAGCGTCTCGACGGTGGCGCCCGCCGCGAGCAACCCGTCGCGCAGGTACGGGGCCCCGTACCTGCCGTGCGCCCACGCCTCCCCAGGCTCGGGCCCGAGGTAGAGCCCGCCGAGCCCGGACAACGTCTCCGCGGTCTTCTCGCGCCGGTACGCGACGTCGGCCGCGTCGCCCTCGTACCCGGCGACGGCCAGGCAGCCCGCGCCGGTCTGGAAGCCGCCGATCTGGTCGGGCTTGGCCAGCCCGACCATGGTCTCGGCCTCGTCGGACAGGCGCAGCACCGTGGGCATCGGCCCGCTCTGCGCGACGCGGCGCAGCGCGGCGGTGCCCGCGGCGAAGGACTCGAAGCGCCAGCCCTCGTACACCCGCTCCTCGGGCATGCGGCGCACCCGCAGCCGCAACGAGGTGATCACGCCGAAGGCCCCCTCGGAGCCGAGGACGAGCTGGCGCAGGTCGGGACCGGCGGCGGACTTCGGCGCCCGGCCGAACTCCATCGTGCCGCGCGGCGTCGCCACCGTGACCGCCATGACCATGTCGTCGAACCGGCCGTACCCGGCGGACGCCTGGCCGCTTGACCTGGCCGCGGCGAACCCGCCGAGGGTGGCGTACTCGTACGACTGGGGGTAGTGCCCGAGGGTCAGGCCGTGCCCGGCCAGCAGGTTCTCGGCCTGCGGGGCGCGCAGCCCCGGCTCCAGGTCGGCGACCAGGGACTCGGTGTCCACCGTCAGCAGCCGGTTGAGCCGGCCGGCGTCCAGCGCGATCACGCCCGTGAAGCCGCGCCGGTCGGCGACCAGCCCGCCCACCACCGAGGTGCCGCCGCCGAACGGCACGACCGCCACCCGGTACCGGGAGCACAGCCGCAGGAGCTCCAGGACCTCCTCGTGCGAGCCGGGCTGCACCACCGCGTCGGGGGCGTCGGAGCCGTCACCCGCGCGCATGCGCAGCAGGTCGGGGGTGGACTTCCCGCGGGTGTGGCGGATGCGGGCGTCGTCGTCGATCCGCACGTTGGCGCTGCCGACGACGGCGCACAGGTCGGCGAGCACCCCCGCCGTCAGGGCCACCGGCGGCAGCCGCACCTCGCCGAAGGTCGCCGCCCGCCGCTCCGGCTCGCGGACGCCGAGCAGCTCACGCAGCAGTTTGAGCACGGGCGCGGGCAGGCCGGCCACCTTGGCGGGGTCGCCCCAGCCGGACCACAGCATCGGCTCGGCCGGGGTGTCGGGAATCTCCACGCCCTACACTGTGACATGCCCTCCCGGCCCGCGTGCGCGCCCCACCCGCCAAGCCCCGCGCCCCCCGCGCACCGGCCCTCCCGGGGCCGACCCGGTCCACGCCCCACCCGCGAGAACCCGCGCCCCGCCATGCGCCGGCCGTCCCCGGCGAACCCCCCACGCGACCCATCCGGGAAAACCGCGCCGACCGTGCACCCGCCCTCCCCGGCGGACCCGCCACTCAACCCACCCCGCGAAAACCGCACCCACCGTGCACCCGCCCTCCCCGGCGGACCCGCCACTCAACCCACCCGGGAAAACCGCACCCGCCGTGCACCGGCCCTCCAGGCGGGCCTGGTGGGCGGACCGCCAGGAAGGCCTGGGGGGCCCCGCCGGACCCGTCACCTGAAAGGAGCGTCCCGCTCGTGAACTCCTCCTTGAACGCCGCGCGGCGGGTCCGCGACCTCGGCGAGGCCCGGGAGACCACGGCCGATCTGCTCGTCGTGGGGCTCGGCGCCACCGGGGCGGGGGTCGCGCTCGACGCGGCGTCGCGGGGGTTGTCGGTGGTGGCGATCGACGCGCACGACCTCGCGTTCGGCACGTCGCGGTGGAGCTCCAAGCTCATCCACGGCGGGCTGCGTTACCTCGCCAAGGGGCAGGTCGGGGTGGCGTGGGAGAGCGCGGTGGAGCGGGGCACGCTGATGTGCCGCACGGCGCCCCACCTGGTGCGCGCCCAGCCGTACGTGATGCCGCTGACGCCCGCCGTCTCGGCGGCGCAGGCGGCGGTGACCATGGCCGGCTACCGGCTCGGCGACGTGCTGCGCGCGGCGGCCGGCACCCCGCGGCGCACGCTGCCCGGCCCGGTGCGGGTGGACGCATCCCGGGCCAGGGAGCTGGTGCCGGGGCTGCGCGGGGCGGGGCTACGCGGCGCGCTGGTGTCGTTCGACGGGCGCGTGGTGGACGACGCGCGGCTGGTGGTGGCCGTGGCGCGCACCGCCGCGGCGCACGGCGCGCGGATCGTGACCCGGTGCCGCGCGCTGTCGCTGTCGGGTGACGGCGCCGAGGCCCGCGACGAGCTGACCGGTGAGACGTTCACGCTGCGGGCCCGGAAGGTGATCAACGCGGCCGGCGTATGGGCGGGCGGCCTGTCCCCCTCCGTGCGGGTACGGCCGTCGCGCGGCACCCACCTGGTGCTGCGTGAGGGCGCGCTCGGGTCGCCGCGGGCCGGCATGCACGTGCCGATCCCCGGGGAGACCGCCCGCTTCGTCCTGGTCCTCCCCCAGCAGGACGGCCGCGTGCTGGTGGGCCTGACCGACGAACCCCTGGACGGCCCGGTGCCCGACGTGCCGGAGGCGCCCGAAGCCGACGTGGTGTTCCTGCTGGACGTGCTCGGCTCGGTGCTCCAGACGCCGCTGACGCGGGCCGATGTGGCGGGCGCCTACGCGGGCCTGAGACCGCTGCTGGACGGCGGCGGGCGCACCGCCGACCTCTCGCGGCGGCACGCCGTCCTGACGGCCCCAGACGGCGTCGTGACGATCGTGGGCGGCAAGCTGACCACCTACCGCCGCATGGCGCTGGACGCGGTGGACGCGGCCTTCCCCGGGGCGCCGCCGAGCCGTACGGCGGGGCTCCCCCTGGTGGGCGCCGGGGACCGGCCGGGGCCGGAGGGCGTGCCGCGCCGCCTGGCCGAGCGGTACGGCCGGGAGGCGGCGGCCGTGCACCGGCTGGCGCGGGAGGAGCGCTGGGCGGGGGACGGGCTGCCGCTCGGGGTGACGGTGGCGGAGCTGGTGTGGGGGGTGCGGCACGAGGGGGCGCTGGACGCGGGCGACCTGCTCGACCGGCGCACCCGCATCGGCCTGGTGCCGGAGGACCGGGCCGCGGCCCTCCCGGTCGCCGAGCGCGTCGTCCGAGAACTTCGTGGGGAATAGCCCGGATTCGCATGGTTTCCCCAGCAGGCCCACGCGTGTGATTTTCGTCACATCGGCATGACGTAAACTGCCAGTATTCGGCTGTTGTCGGGAATTGAGAAAACCGCTCGCCGCCTGACCGCCACCATTAGGTTAGTCTTACCTAAGTTGATGGGGGAGGAATCGTGATCGGAGACCGGGCGAGAGGGTGCGAGCACCCCGCCGGGGCTCACGCGGGCGGGATACCGGTACGTGCGAGCGCCACGGTGGGCGCCCGCTTCTGGCTGCTCATCGAGCACACCGGCCCCTGGGCCTCCCACCTGCCCGAATGCGACCTCCCCGCCGAGATCCACGAGCTGCTCCGCCGGGCCGCCGACCTCGGCGTACGCGCCCAGCTCATCCGCCGTCCCGGCCGCCGCACCCAGGTCACGGGGCCGCGCAGGATCCTCGTGGCGGATGCCACCGCCGAGGTCCCCTGGATCGCCGAGGGGTTCTTCGAGGACCCAAGGGATCTTGACCTGGGATCTCTGGTGCGCGGAGTGGTTCCAGGGTCCTGCATACTTGTCAAGGAGCCGGTGTTCCTGGTCTGCACCCATGCCAGGCGCAACGCGTGCTGTGCCCGCGAAGGCCTGCCCATCGCCCGGGTTTTGGCCGAAGCAGGGCCGGGAAGAGTGTGGGAAACCACCCATGTGGGCGGCGATCGCTACGCCGCCAACCTCGTGTGCTTGCCACACGGGCTTTACTACGGCAGCATGTCTCAGGCTGCCGCCATCGCGGTGGCAAACGCGTACCGGCACGGCGAGATCGTTCTCGACCGTTTCCGGGGACGCGCGGGCATCCCTGAGCCATCGCAGGCCGCCGAGCATTTCGTCCGCGTTCACACGGGCGACGTGTCGGTAGGCGGAGTGGCCGTGGAATCCACCAGGTCGGACGGCGACGTCACCGCGGCGTACGTGTACGCACACCGCGAGGACGCGTGGTTCCGGGTCGTGGTCGAGCGGACGGAGTTCACCGCCCCGTGCGGCACCTCGTGCGCCGACACGGTCACGACCTACCGGCTGGCCGCGCTGGAGCATCTCCGGTGCGGCTCGCCCGTTCTGACCTGAGGGCTCCGAAGCGAGCCGGGAACACCACGGCCCGTCACGGCGTTGGCAAATAGAGATGCCAAAAGCGTCCAAAGCGGCCCACACACGAAATACATCTCACCTAAGGTGGTTTCTCATGTCTCAGGTACGTCGGCAGATCGCCCGCCCCCGCCCCAGCTGGGGTTGGCAGGATGATGCCGCGTGCCGTGGAGAGGACCTTGTGCTGTTCTTCGGCCCCGACGGCGAGCGTCAGCCGGAGCGCGACATCCGCGAGCGTAAGGCCAAGGCCATCTGCGCCCAGTGCCCGGTCCGCGCCGAGTGCCTCGACTACGCCCTGTCCCGTCCGGAGAAGTACGGCACGTGGGGCGGGCTCAACGAGGACGAGCGCGCGTCCGAGCGTCGCCGCCGCATGCGGCGTGCCGCCAGCGCCGGGATCAGCGCCGCCTGACCAACCCTCCACCGGCATGCTTCTGTTGCCAGCATGATCATGCGGCTTCTCCGCTCCTGTACGCCTCCAGGGTCGAAATTGCCGCATGATCATGCGGGTGCCTCCCCAGGCCCCACTCTGTGAACCCCAACCCCTACACAGCCGAACCCCCGTCCGTCCTCCGCCCGAGAAGGCGGAGGACGTCTTCGTCGGTCAGTTGCTCGAAGTGCCTGTACCACTGCCCCACGGCGTGGAAACCTGGCGGCGTGGCGAGCATGACGACCTCGTCCGCCTCGTCCCTGAGCGCGGTCACCGTCCTCGGCGATCCCACCGGCGCCGCCAGCACCAGCCTGCGCGGCCTGGCCCGGCGCACCGCCCGCAGAGCCGCGCGCGCCGTCCCCCCCGTGGCCAGCCCGTCGTCCACCACGACCACGTCACGCCCCGTCAGCGCGGGCAGCGCCCGTTCCCCCCGGTAGACCGCGACCCGCCGGGCGAGCTCCCGCCGCTCCCGTTCGACCACCGGCGCCAGGTCCTCCTCAGACATCCGCAACCGCGCCAGCAACCCCGCGTCGAACACCGGCTCCCCTCCTTCGGCCACCGCCCCGAGCCCCAGCTCCGGCTGCGCCGGATGCCCGATCTTCCGGGTGACCAACACCTCCAACGGCGCACAAAGCCTCTCCGCCACCGGCCCCGCCACCGCCACCCCACCCCGAGGCAGCGCCAGCACCACCGGATCCGCCAGCCCCATGTCCCAGAGCATCTCCGCAAGCATCATCCCCGCCTCCCCCCGCCCCGGGAACGGCAACGAAACCCGCCGGCCAACGCCCATACCAAACCCGTACCCCCACCCCCCCCCCACAAGCCCCCGCCCCACGACGACCACCGACCAGGACGATCACCCCAAATCACCCGACCAACGGGCATACCGGCGGCCCACCGCACGACAGCGCCGAAACCCGCCGCACCACGTACCACCGACGCGGCACCGGTCAAGATGCCGCAAAACGGCCAAGGAACCCGCCCAACAGCCGGATGAGACGCCGCACGGCTGCCGGACACGCCCCCGCTACAGCGGACCCACCCGCGACCGCCGACCAACCATCCAGAATCACCCACCAACGGCATACCGGCGCCCCACCGTACGGCGGCGCCGAGATCCGCCATACCACCTCCCGCCGACGCGGCGCCGGTCACGCTGCGCAAAGCGGCGAAGGAACCGGCCTAACGGCCGGATGAAACGCCGCACGGCGGCCGGGACATGACCCGCCGCTGGCCCCCGCGACCGCCGTTCCCGGCTGGCCCCCGCGACCGCGGGCCCACCCGGGAAACGCCGTCAAGGACGGTCATCCCCAACCACTTCACCGGCGGATATGCCGGTGTCCCCCCGTACGGCGGCGCCGAGATCCGCCGTACCACGTCCCGCCGACGCGGCGCCGAGCAACAAGATGCCGCAAAGCGGCGAAAGAAGCGGCCTCGCGGCCGGATGATGCGCCGCACGGCGGGGACGCGGCTGCGGGCCCCCGCGGCCGGTCAACGATCAGGGGTCGGACCTGCTACGCCCCCACCCCCCACGGAGAACGACCAGGTGCGGGACCCGCCACAACCCACCCCCCACCCGACAACGACCAGGGACGGGACCCGCCACAACCCACCCCCCACCCGACAACGACCAGGGACGGGACCCGCCACAACCCCATCCCCTACCGAACATGGTGGGGGCGGGGGTTGTGGCAGGTGTCTCGTTGGTGGGGTTAGGGGCGGGATCTGCCTCGGACGGACTTGTGGATGATTTTCCACTTGCGGGTTTCCTCGGCGCGGAGGCGGGCGTCGCCGCGGCGGGCCATCCAGGCGGCTTCGCGTTGGAGTTTGCGCCAGCTCGCGAGGCGGCGTTCGGGGAGTTCGCCCTCTTCGACGGCGGTGAGGACGGCGCAGCCGGGTTCGGTCTCGTGGGCGCAGTCGGCGAAGCGGCAGTGGTCGGCGAGGTCTTCTATGTCGGTGAAGACCATGTCGACGCCTTGGCTCATCTCGTACATGCCCACGCGGCGGATGCCGGGGGTGTCGATGATCAGGCCGCCGCCGGGCAGGGGGACCAGCTCGCGGTGCACGGTGGTGTGGCGGCCTCGGCCGTCCACGGCGCGGACCTGCTGGGTTTCCATGACGTCCGTGCCGGCCAGGGCGTTGACCAGGGTGGACTTGCCGGCGCCGGAAGGCCCGAGGATCACGGCGGTGGCGGCGCCGGCGAGGTGGGCGCGTACGTCCTCCACGCCGTCGCCGTCGAGGGCGGAGACGGCGTGCAGGTCCACGCCGGGTGCGGCGGCGGCGACGTCGTCGAGCAGGCCGGGGAGGTGCTCGCCCATCAGGTCGGCCTTGGTGATGACCACGACGGGGCGGGCACCGCTCTCCCAGGCCAGGGCGAGCAGCCGTTCGATGCGGCCGAGCTCGGCGAAGTCGTCGCCGTGCACGGCGGGTTCCGCGACGAACACGACGTCGATGTTGGCGGCGAGCACCTGGCCCTGGGAGTCGCCGGACAGGCCGCCCCGCGAGTCCCGGCTGACGCCGCCGCGCACCAGGGCGGTGCGGCGCGGCAGGACCTCCCGCAGTTCGTGGCGGCCCTCGGGCAGCCACGTCAGCGCGGCCCAGTCGCCCACGCAGGGCAGGGCCACGGGATCCTCGGCCGAGGCGCGGCGCAGCCTGGCGGAGTACGGAGCTGTGTGGTGGCCGTCCGCGGCGATGACCTCGGCGGCACCGCGGTCGACGCGGGCCACCCGGGCGGGGACGGTGCCGCCCGGAAGATCGGCGGCGAGGGAGTCACGCCAGCCGAGGAGAGAAAGCTCATGACCGGTGGTGGTCACTGTAGGCACCCTTCGGGAACGGGTACCCGCGGCGTTCAGCTCTCGACGGGCACCCAGGAGGAACAGGACATGGGCATGCTCATCAGAAAGACCCGCATGTCGTGCTCACCTCCTGCCACGTCGAGGCCGCCTCCGGCCGAGGCGGCGAATCGCGCCAACCATACCGCGCGGACGCCCACCGCTCGCAAGCGTATTTCGCCAGGCGTGTCACTCCCCCGCCCTGTACCGTCCCGGCGCCACGGGGACAGCGGGACACGGGACCATGGGCCCGTGTCCCGCTGTCCGCCAGTGCGGTGTCCAGGAACGCACGCTCACCGGGTGGGGCGCCGTACGGCGGCGCCGGATTCGCCGTACTACGTCCCGCCGCGTCGGCGCCGATCACTGGTGCATCCCAGAGCAGGAGACATCCGTACGGCGGAAAGCGCGTCACTGACCGGTCATCGGCCTCGCCGTACCACGTCCCACCGCGTCGGCGCCGATCACTGGTGTATCCCGGAGCAGGAGACATCCGTACGCCGGGAAGTGCGTCACTGACCGGTCATCGGCCTCGCCGTACCACGTCCCGCCGTGCCGGCGCCGGAGGGAAAAGCCGGGGAAGCCGGGAAAAGCAGCGGCCGCCCGGCCGGCCTGAGTGGACATCTCAGCGCTAGCTCAGGCCCGGGGTGGGGAACTTGGCCGTCAGGGCGCTCACGTCGGCGTGGACGCGGGCGATGACGGACTCGGTGGCGTCGGCGTCGCCCTTGGCGAGGCTGGTGACCACCTCGTCCATCCAGGCGGCGATCTGGCGCATCTCGGACTCGGCCATGCCGCGGCTGGTGACGGACGGGGTGCCGATGCGGATGCCGGACGGGTCGAAGGGCTTGCGGGGGTCGAACGGGACCGTGTTGTAGTTGGTCTCCAGGCCGGCCCGGTCCAGGGCCTGGGCGGCGGGCTTGCCGGCGACGCCCTTCGAGGTGAGGTCGATCAGGATCAGGTGGTTGTCGGTGCCGCCGGAGATCAGGGTGAAGCCGCGGCTCGCGAGTTCCTCGGCCAGGGCCTTGGCGTTGGTCACGACCTGGTGGGCGTACGTCCTGAAGTCGTCGGTGGCCGCCTCGCGCAGCGCGACCGCGATGGCGGCCGTGGTGTGGTTGTGCGGGCCGCCCTGCAGGCCGGGGAAGACGGCCTTGTTCAGCGCCTTGGCGTGCTCGTCGTCGGACGCCATCAGCATGGCGCCGCGCGGGCCACGCAGCGTCTTGTGCGTGGTGGTGGTGATCACGTCGGCGTGGCCCACGGGCGAGGGGTGGGCACCGCCGGCGACCAGGCCGGCGATGTGGGCGATGTCGGCGGCCAGCACGGCGCCGACCTCGCGGGCGATCTCGGCGAACGCCGGGAAGTCGATGGTGCGCGGGATGGCCGTGCCGCCGCAGAAGATCAGCTTGGGGCGGTGCTCCAGCGCCAGGGAGCGCACCTCGTCCATGTCGATGCGGCCGGTGTCGCGGCGCACGCCGTACCGGACGGGGGTGAACCACTTGCCGGTGGCCGAGACCGACCAGCCGTGGGTGAGGTGGCCGCCGAACGGCAGGCCCATGCCCATGACGGTGTCGCCGGGGTTCAGGAACGCCAGGTAGACGGCGAGGTTGGCCGGCGAGCCGGAGTACGGCTGGACGTTGGCGTGGGCGACGCCGAACAGGGACTTGGCGCGCTCGACGGCCAGGGTCTCGATCTGGTCGATGACCTGCTGGCCCTCGTAGTAGCGCTTGCCGGCGTAGCCCTCGGAGTACTTGTTGGTGAGAACGGTGCCGGTGGCCTCCAGGACGGCCCTGGAGACATAGTTCTCGGACGGGATGAGTTTGACGGTGTCGGCCTGGCGCCGCTCCTCCGCCTTGATCAGCTCGGCGATCTCCGGGTCGACGTGGGAAAGAGAACTCATGGCCTAACTCCTTCGATGGCTCGCGAAGACTACGTCGGCACTCACGAAGACCCAGGCGCCCGGCCTCCGCAGTTCGCTCCCCGGTGGTGACCCACCCGCACGCGCCAGTCACGTATCCCTAAACGATAGCCGAGCCGCCGTTCCCGGCGGTGCGCCCCGCTGGCCACAGACGATCGAACTCGGCGTTGAGCGTGGCGCCGATGAGCACCGCGAGCGCCGTGATGTACAGCCACAGCAGCATCGCGATCGGCGCGGCCAGCGAGCCGTAGATGGACAGCGGCGTGAACCACGCGGCGAGCACGGCGCGCAGCACGGCGGCGCAGGGGATCCAGATGACCAGCGCGAGCAGCGCGCCGGGCACCTCGCGCCACCAGCGGGTGCGCACCGGCACGCTCAGGTGGTAAAGCAGCGTCAGCACCAGCACCGAGCCTAGGACGACCACCGGCCAGTAGAGGACCCCTACCAGCCCCCCGTAGCGGGGGAAGGTGTCCGCGAGCAGGGTGGGCCCGACCACCAGCACGGGGATGACGATCAGCCCCATGAGCAGCGCGGCGATGTAGAGGCCGAACGACAGGATGCGGGTGCGGATGATGCCCCGGGTCTCGCCGAGGCCGTAGGCGACGGAGATGACGTCGACGTAGACGAACAGGGCCCGCGAGCCCGACCACAGGGCGAGCAGGAAACCGACGGAGATCAGCGAGACCTGGCCGCCCTTGAGGATGTCGTCCACCAGGGGGCGCACCACGCGGTCGACGGCGTTGTCGCTGAACAGCAGCCGCGACTGGCTGAGCAGCCAGGCCCTGCTCTCGGCCACGGTGGCCGCGCCGATCACGGAGGTGAGGTTGCCGAGCAGGCCGATCAGGCCGAGCACGAACGGCGGGAGGGACAGCAGCGCGAAGAACGCCGCCTCGCCGGCGAGGCCGGTGACCCGGAAGTTGAACCCGGCGATCGAGGTGGCCTTCACGAGGGCCCAGAGGCGGGAGCCGCCAATGGCGCGTATGGGGCGCGAGGCACGGACCGCGGCGGTGTGGGCCCTCGCCCTGGTCCTCCACCGAAGGCTCCGCCTGGTCTTGGCCGACGCGTCGGCGGACGTCATGGCATCCAAAGGTATTCGCAACATGACCTCACCACGAGCCCGCCGTGTAACGATCGCGTCCGCGCCGACTCCCGGCCGACTACCCGAAGGACGGCCGCGCTATCCGCTGCCACGGCCACAGCTACCGATACTAGCCAGTTCCGGCTGCCCGGAAAGCACGGCCGGCGACGAATCCTCGCAGGTCGGGAGGCATGCGCGCACAATGGGAAGGTGATCTGCGAGGAATGCAAGGACGAACGCCACGAGGAGTGCCGCGACGGCTCATGGTGCGACTGCCAGCACCGCCCGCCCGGCGAGCCCGCCGAACCGCCGCTCGGCTGGCCCCGGCAGGGCTGAGCCGCGCGCCCCGTGTCCCCGGCGTACGAGCGGCACAGGCCCGGTTGAGCTGGGCCCGCGCGGGGGCGGCGTCCAAAGTGTGGACCTGATATTGGACATCTCAGACTGGGCGGGTATCGTCTAGGACATGCCAGTGGACCCGCTTCTCGTCGTGCGAAGGCACGTCGACTTCCTGCGTGTCCGCAGTGCCATCTGTTGTGACGCCCGTTGAACTGATCGTCGCACCCTGTTGACTCCGGCCAGGCCCAGTTCCTGACGGCAAGGGCGCGTAACGGGCGTTTTTTCATGCCCCCCGCACTCATCGGAGAGTCGGGCCGGCCTTCTGCCCGCGCGTCCGCGCCACCTGACCACAATCCCCGGCAAACCCGGCAAAGGACGCATCATGACCAGCCCGCCCCGGCCCGCCAACCGTCACCACAAGCGACCGCGCGGTGAGGGTCAGTGGGCTCTCGGGTACCGCGAGCCGCTGAACAAGAACGAGGAGAACAAGAAGAACGACGACGGGCTCAACGTCCGTCAGCGGATCATCGACGTCTACTCGAAGGCGGGATTCGACTCCATCGACCCCGCCGACCTTCGCGGCCGGTTCCGGTGGTACGGGCTGTACACCCAGCGCCGCCCGGGCATCGACGGCGGCAAGACGGCCATCCTGGAGCCGGAGGAGCTGGACGACCGCTACTTCATGTTGCGGGTCCGCATCGACGGCGGCCAGCTCAGCCTGGCGCAGCTCCGCACCGTCGCCGACATCGCCAACCGCTACGCCCGCGGCACGGCCGACGTCACCGACCGGCAGAACATCCAGCTCCACTGGGTGGAGATCGAGTCGGTGCCCGCCATCTGGGAGGCGCTGGAGGCGGTCGGGCTGTCCACCACCGAAGCGTGCGGCGACACCCCCCGCGTCATGCTGGGCTGCCCGCTGGCCGGGATCGACGCCGACGAGGTGATCGACGCCACCCCGCAGATCGAGGACACCGTCACGCGGTACATCGGCGACAAGGCGTTCTCCAACCTGCCCCGCAAGTTCAAGTCGGCGATGAGCGGCTGCCCGGCGCACTGCACCGTGCACGAGATCAACGACATCGCGTTCGTCGGCGTCGTGAACGACCAGGGCGAGAAGGGCTTCGACCTGTGGGTGGGCGGCGGCCTGTCCACCAACCCGATGATCGGCAAGCGGCTCGGCACGTTCGTCCGCCCCGAGCAGGTGCACGAGGTCTGGGCCGGCGTGGTCGGCATCTTCCGCGACTACGGCTACCGGCGGCTGCGGCACCGGGCCCGCATCAAGTTCCTGGTCAGCGACTGGGGTCCTGAGCGGTTCCGCGAGGTGCTGGAGAAGGAGTACCTCGGGTACACCCTGCCGGACGGCCCCGCGCCTGAGGCGCCGCGCGGCGGGCGGCGCGACCACGTGGGCGTGCACCCGCAGAAGGACGGCAACTTCTACGTCGGGTTCGCCCCCACCGTGGGCCGGGTGGACGGCGACACGCTCCACCGCATCGCCGACATCGCCGAGCGGCACGGCTCGGACCGGGTGCGCACCACCGTCGAGCAGAAGATGGTGATCCTGGACATCGCCCCCGGCGAGGTGGAGGGCACCGTCGCCGACCTGGAGGCGGCCGGGCTGCGGGTCACACCCAGCACGTTCCGGCGCCAGACCATGGCCTGCACCGGCATCGAGTACTGCAAGCTGGCGATCGTCGAGACCAAGGGCCTCGCCGCGGGGCTGATCGACGAGCTGGAGCGCCGGCTGCCCGATTTCTCCGAGCCGCTGACCATCAACGTCAACGGCTGCCCGAACTCCTGCGCCCGCATCCAGGTGGCGGACATCGGCCTGAAGGGCCAGCTCGTCACCGACGGCGGCGGCGCGCAGGTGGAGGGCTTCCAGATTCATCTCGGCGGCTCGCTCGGCACGTCCCCCGGCTTCGGACGCAAGATCCGCGGCCTGAAGGCCACCGCCGACGAGCTGCCCGACTACATCGAGCGCGTGCTGAAGAACTTCCAGGGCCAGAAGCTGGACGGCGAGACCTTCGCCGCCTGGGTTCAGCGCGCCGAGGAGGCGGACCTGCGATGAGGCAGGCGACCGGGGGCGAGGTGACCACGTGAGCGAGCGCGCGGTCCCGTTCCACTGCCCGTACTGCGGCGAAGAGGATCTCGAACCCTACGCCGGCGACGGCGGCTGGTACTGCCGATCCTGCGCTCGCGCTTTCACCGTGAAGTTCCTCGGCATCGGAGTGCGCTCGTGAGCGCCCGCCGGGGACGCGCCAACCCCCCGAGACCTGTGTTCACCGCGGCACCGCCTGACGTACGAGGAGAGAAGTGAGCCAGTCATGACACTTTTGGAGATCGAGTCACAGTTAGAGCGTCAGCGCGGCGTCCTCGACCTGCGGGGGATCGTGGACTCGGCGGCCCGTTTCCTTGAGGACGCGCCGGCCCGTGAGATCATCCGCTGGGCCGCCGCGACCTTCGGCGACCGCCTGTGCCTCACCTCCTCGATGACCGACGCCCTGCTGATCGATCTGGTCAGCCGGGTGAAGCCGGGCATCGACGTGCTGTTCATCGACACCGGTTACCACTTCGCCGAGACGATCGGCACCCGGGACGCCGTACAGCAGGTGTACGACGTCAACGTGATCAACGTGACGCCGTCGCGCACGGTGGAGGAGCAGGACCGCGAGCTCGGGCCGCGGCTGCATGGCCGCAACCCCGATCTGTGCTGCTTCCTGCGCAAGGTGGAGCCGCTCAACCGCGCCCTGGAGCCCTACCTGGCGTGGATCTCCGGGATCCGGCGCGACGAGTCGCCGACCCGGACCGGCACCAAGGTCGTGGAGTGGGACGCCAAGCGGCAGATGGTCAAGGTGAACCCCATCGCGCGGTGGACCCAGGAGGACGTCGACAACTACATGGCCGACAACGGGGTGATCGTCAACCCGTTGCAGTACGACGGGTACCCCTCCATCGGCTGCGCGCCCTGCACCCGCCGGGTGGCGGACGGCGAGGACCCGCGCAGCGGCCGGTGGGCCGGCATGGGCAAGACCGAATGCGGAATCCACCTCTGACCACCCGGCCTCGCATCCCAGGGGACGTCGCGGGCGCGGCGGGCACGCCGGCCACGGAGGGCACCGCCGGTCCGCGACGCCGGTCCCCCGGCTTCCCCGGCCGGCGGCCGGGCCTCGGCGGCGGGGCGCTCCCGCCGCTGGTCGCGGTGGCGCACGGCTCCCGCGACCCGCGCGCCGCCGCCACGGTGGAGGCCCTGCTCGCCCATGTGCGGCTCGCCCGTCCCGGCCTCGACGTGCGGGCCGCGTACCTCGACCACACCCGCCCGGCGCTCGGGGAGGCGCTCAGCGGGCTGGACGAGGCCGTGGTGCTGCCGCTGCTGCTCACCGAGGCCTACCACAGCAAGGTGGACATCCCCGCGGCCCTCGCCGAGGTCCGGCGTGCCCGCCCCAGGCTGCGGGTCCACCAGGGCGCCACGCTCGGCCCGCACCCGCTGCTGGTGGCCGCCCTGGAACGGCGGCTGTCCGAGGCCGGCGTGCGCGTCGGCGACCCCGGCACCGCGGTCGTCCTCGCCGCCGCCGGCTCGAGCGACCCCCGGGCCAACACGATCATCGCCCGCACGGCCACCGCGTGGGCGAACGCCCGCGGCTGGCACTCGGTGACCGCCGCGTACGCCTCCGCGGCCTCCCCCACCCCGCAGCAGGCGGTGCGGGGCCTCCTCGGCCGGCGCAGGCCCCCCCGGCGGGTCGTGGTCGCGCCGTACCTGCTGGCGGCGGGGCTGTTCGCGGAGAAGATCCACCGGGAGGCCCTCGCGGCGGGGGCGCACGCCGTCGCCGACCCCCTCGGGCCGGCACCCGAGCTGGCCGAGGTGCTGCTCGACCGCTACGCCGGCGTCGTACGGCCGGACGCCTGCCGCCGCCTCCTGCCGTCCTGACACCGGCGGCCCGGCCCGATCCTCTCCCGGCCCGTGTCCTGTACCGGCCGCGTGAATCCGCCGCGGGCGTGAACCCGATGCGCGCGTCGTGCCAATAAGTAGTGAGAGCAACGACGGGACGAGCGATCTGGTGAGGTATGACGACCGAGCTGACCGACGCGGCCCTGATCGAGAAATCACTCGGGGCGCCGGAGGTGTTCACCGAGGTTTTCGCCCGCCACGCCGACCAGGTGCACCGCTACCTGGCGCGGCGGGCCGGTCAGGACACGGCGGAGGATCTCGTGTCCGACACCTTCCTGACCGCCTTCGAGCAGCGGCACCGCTTCTCGGCGGAACGCAGCCCCACCGGGGCGCTGCCGTGGCTGCTCGGCATCGCGACCACCCTGCTGCGCGGCCACGGCCGGGCCGAGGCGCGCCGCTGGAAGGCGCTGACGCGCACCCCCCCGGACCTCGGGCTCGCCGAACCCTCACCGGCCGACCTGGTGGCCGAGCGTGTCGACGCCGGCGCCGTGGTGCGGTCGATCGCCCGCGCCCTCTCCGTCATGCCGGACGGCGACCGTGACGCCCTGCTGCTCTACGCCTGGGCCGACCTCAAGTACGAGGAGATCGCCGCGACGCTGGAGATCCCGGTCGGCACCGTGCGATCGCGGATCCACCGGGCCCGCGCCCAGTTGCGTGCGGCCATCATGACCACGACCTCGGAAGGCTGGTCCGCACGATGAACGAGATCGACCTGCTCGCGAGGCTCGGCGACGACGCGCCGCCCCTCTCGGACACGGCACGCCGCCGGGTCCACGACATGCTTCTCGCACGGGCCGAGGCCGCGGACACGGTGACCACGCCGCGTGCCCCCCGCGCACCCCGCCGGGGCCTGCGAGTCCTGGCCCTGGCGGGGACCGCGGTGGCCGCCGCCGCGGCGATCGCGGTGCCGCTCTCGCTCGGCACCCCCGCCTACGCGGTGGACAAGCTCCCCGACGGCACGGTGACCGTGCGCATCCACGAGTTCCTCGAACCGAAGAAGCTCCAGGCGAGCCTGCGGGACGCGGGCATCAGCGCCGAGGTGGACTACCTGCCCGTCGGCCAGGCCTGCCGGCAACCGAGAGGCGTCCAGCCCGCCACGGCCCAGCTCGCGGTGGAACAGCCGGCGGACGGGGGCCTCGCGTTCCGCATCCCGGCCGGTCAGGTGAAGCCCGGGCAGACGCTGGTCTTCGTCGCCACCTTCGCCGATGACGACCCGTCGCAGGCGGGGAGCATCGCCATGAGTGTCGTCGAGGGACGGGCGGCCCGCTGCACAGCCGTCCCCGCCCCGGCCGGCGACGGTGCGGTCAAGGTCGTCCCGATCCGGCCCGGCGAGGCGCAGCCGGGTACTCCGGCCCGCCCCTGAGACCGCACCACGGCCTCCCAGGGTGCCACCAGCTCCCTGGGAGGCCGTATCCCCCACGTTCAGGGCCTGCCCGGAACCCCCTCTCCCGCCGGACGCTCATATAACTCGAT
Source organism: Sphaerisporangium sp. B11E5 (assembly GCF_039871875.1). Lineage (NCBI taxonomy): Bacteria > Bacillati > Actinomycetota > Actinomycetes > Streptosporangiales > Streptosporangiaceae > Sphaerisporangium > Sphaerisporangium sp. B11E5. The sequence goes on from NZ_JBDPMD010000056.1 coordinate 41,560, forward strand.
AAACCCCTGAAGACCATGTCGGAGAAGGTGTTTTCGTCCGGCAGAAAAGACCGCGACAGCCCGTCGGGGAAGCCCGGTGACTCCTCCACAGGACGGCCGGGGCCGCTGTGTCGTGAAGCGTGCGAAAAAACGGAAAGGGCCCCGGTCTCCCGAGGCCCTCTCTTATGGTTGCCGTCAAAGAACTGCCGGCGTGATTACCACCACGCGCCGCCCCAGACCGCCAGGTACGGGGCCGGGCATGTCATGGTGTGGTTCCACGTGCCGTAGTAGATGGGCGAGGTGAAGTAGTAACGGTACCCATTGTTGCAGTCGAGGTAGACGCGGTAGCCGGCCGCGTCGCTGGTGCAGGTCATGTACATGCTCGCACCGGAGGTGTAACCGTTGTAGCAGGTGCCCGCGAACGGCGTGGTCTGGCCGCTTGCCACCGCGGCGCTGCCCCCCGACCTCGACCGTGTCTGCTTGGTGGAAACGGCGGTCTTGACGCTGCCGGAATCCGACGTGCTGACTACGCTCGCCCCCGGGGCCGCGGTGCTTCCGGACGTGGCCGAGGCACCCGCCACGGGCAGGACGCCGAAAGTCATGACGAGCGCGGTCGCGGCTGTGCCGACCATGTCCTGATCTTCACACGTTTTCCCTTCTTGTGCGCCTGATGGTGCCCGAATACCCCCACACCCCGTGTGAGCTGGGGCTATCCGCTCGGGCGATATTCCGGTCGAACACGCCCGAGTCGCTTAAGAACGAGAATGCGCCCCCAGGAAGTGAATATCAATTAGCCTTCTGGGTAACCTTTCACGGGCGATCCAGAACGTCATACAAGGCCCTCGCCCCTACGCATTCGGCGACCCGTGACGCTTTCTCAGCACCGACGTCTGGTAGACGTAAGCCACCAATCCGGCCTGCAGCCGTGATTCCAGACCGAGTACGTGGAGAATCCTGGCCGTATGCGCCTTCACCGTGTGCTCGGTAACGGTCAGCCGGATCGCGATCTGCTTGGTCGACATCCCCTTCCCCAGCAGGAAGAACACGTCCATCTGACGGGGGGTGAGCAGCTCGACGGAGGAACTCCACTCGTCGCCCAGAAGATCCTGGAACGTTTCCATTGCACCCTCCTGTTCTCCGTCTCCGCACGGCAAGACAGCGGACATGAAAGGGAGACGTGCTTTGGAGCCGGCGGGACCCCCACCCCCGCGCCGGCGGAGGGCGGCAGCGTATCACCGCCATACCGTCGCAACAACAGGATCTTACTGAGTGTTTGACTGCGTCCGTCACGCGCACAATATTTCATGAACCAGATGACGTGCCAACAGCCGGAAGCGCTCCTATTTCCCACGATCATTCGCACGCCGGCCGCACACCGCGCGAAAATATGCGGTGACGGTATCCGAAAAGCGCGGCGGCGACGATGGGCGACTGTTTTCGGGCCACCGGTACGAAATTCGGCCCGGCGGCGGCCGCGGTTCCGTCCACCGCGGCGGCCCTGCGCCGCCTCCTCCGCGCTCCGTCCCCGGGGGCTTGAAAAGTGATATCACTTTGCTATGGTTGTGCCAGACACACCGAGTGGAGGGAACAAGATGGTCGCGAAGGAGATCGAAGGCGTCGTCGTCGAGATGCCGGAGGCGCGGGTCAGTGAGCGGACGGCGCCCAACGTGTCCGGGTGGCTGATGGTCGTGGTCGTGCTGCTGACGCTGGCGGCGGGGATCGCGTTGCTCATCTCGTGGCAGTGGCCGTGGCTGGGGGTGCTCGGGATCCTGCTGGTGCTGGTGGCGATGGTGCTCAGCAGCGGGCTGATGGCGATCGCGCCGGGGCAGGCGCGGGTGGTGCAACTGCTCGGGCGGTACATCGGGACGGTGCGGACCGACGGGCTGCGATGGACGATCCCGTTCACGCAGCACCGCAAGGTGTCCACGCGGATCCGCAACCACGAGACGGGGGTGTCCAAGGTCAACGACGTGGACGGCAACCCGATCGAGATGGCGGCCGTGGTGGTGTGGCGGGTGGAGGACACCGCGAAGGCGGCGTTCGAGGTGGATGACTTCGTGGAGTTCGTGGCGATCCAGACCGAGACCGCGGTCCGGCACATCGCGGGCAGCTACCCGTACGACTCCTCCGACGAGACGCTGCTGTCGCTGCGGGAGAACGCGGACGAGATCACCGGCAAGCTGTCGGCGGAGATCTCGGCGCGGGTGGAGTCGGCCGGCGTGCTGGTCATCGAGTCCCGGATCACGCGGCTGGCGTACTCGCCCGAGATCGCGCAGGCCATGCTGCGCCGCCAGCAGGCGGGCGCGGTGGTCGCGGCCCGGCGGCAGATCGTCGAGGGGGCGGTGGGCATGGTCGAGGAGGCCCTGCACCGGCTGGACGCGGCCGACGTCGTCGACCTGGACGACGAGCGCAAGGCGACAATGGTCAGCAACCTGCTCGTCGTGCTGTGCGGTGACCGGGACGTACAGCCGGTCGTCAACACCGGCTCGCTGTACCAGTGAGCGAGCGTAAGAAAATCCTCCTGCGACTCGACCCCGCCGTCCACGACGCCATCGCGCGCTGGGCAGGCGACGAACTGCGCAGCACCAACGCCCAGATCGAGTTCCTGCTCCGCCGGGCGCTGGCCACCGCCGGGCGCCTGCCCGGCGACGTGGGACGGATGGCCAGACGTGGCCGTCCCCCCAAAAGGGACACCGGCGACGCCGGGTCCCCGCCGACCGACGCCGAGGACGCACCAGAGGACTGACGATGGAACTGCCCCACACCCTGCCGGAACGGCTCTTCCTGCTCGCCTACGACATCGAGAAGCGGCGGCTCACCTCCCGCTCCCGGCTCGGCTTTCTGATGCGCGCCGCCATCCTGGCCGAGCTGCTCATCCAGGGCCACATCGCCGACGCGACCGGCGGGCCGGTGGCGCGGGCGCAGGCGGTGCCCGACCCGATGCTCGACGAGATGCTCCAGCAGATCGCGTCCTCGCGGCGCCGGAGCTGGCAGCACTGGGTCGGCAAGCGGAACCGCCAGGCGATACACCAGGTGCGCGACCGCCTGGAGCGGGACCGCTGGATCCGCGTGGAACGGCGGCGCATCCTCGGGATCTTCCCCCACACCGTGGTCACCGTCCGCGACACCCGCGTGGTCCGCCGCCTGCTCGCCACCGTGTCGAGCGCCGTCCGCGGCGGCACCCCCGTCGCCCGCATGAGCCGCCGCGACGCCGCCCTGGTGGCCCTCGCCGCCATGGCCCGCCTGCGCGCCGGCCTCCCCCGCGCCGACTGGCGCGCCGCCCGCACCCGCGTCGACACCCTGGGCGACACCGTCGCCCCCATCCCCCGAGCCCTCCGCAAGGCCATCGAGGCCGCCGAGTCCGCCGCCGCGGCGGCCGGCTGATCCTCCCGGCGCCGTCCCGCCGTCCGCCCGCGCGTACGGCGGGACACGCGTGCCCGGGTAATGAGTGGCGGCGCGCGAAGCCTGCGGTCACAGTGGAGACGTGCCGGAGGACAACTTCGACGAACACATCGCCGCCACGTACGAGGCCAAGTGGCCGGAGCTGTTCGAACCGGCGGCCGTCGACCCGGTCGTCGGGTTCCTCGCCGGCCTGGCCGGCTCGGGTGCCGCCCTCGAACTCGGCGTCGGCACGGGCCGCATCGCCGTGCCGCTCAGCGCGCGGGGCGTCCCGGTGCACGGCATAGAGCTGTCGGCGGCCATGGCGGCCCGGCTGCGGGCGCGGCCGGACGCGGGGAACGTCGGCCTCACCCTCGGCGACTTCGCCACCACCCGGGTGGACGGCACGTTCACGCTGGCCTACCTGGTGCGCAACACCATCACGAACCTCACCATGCAGGACGAGCAGGTGCGGTGCTTCCGCAACGTCGCGGCGCACCTCGCCCCCGGCGGCCGTTTCGTCATCGAGGTGTACGTCCCTGAGCTGCGGCGCCTCCCGCCCGGCCAGACCGTGCATCCGTTCACCGTGACCCCGGAGCACCTCGGCTTCGAGGAGTACGACTTCGCGTCGCAGATCGCGTACTCGCACCACTACTGGGTGGTGGACGGGCGGCTGGAGACCTACTCGACCCCGCACCGCTACGTATGGCCGTCCGAGCTGGACCTCATGGCGCGGCTCGCCGGGATGACCCTGCGGGAACGGTGGGCCGGCTGGGACCGGGAACCCTTCACCGGCGACAGCAGGAGTCACGTCTCGGTCTGGGAGATGCCCGCCTTGAGGTGATGAGGTGTTTCCTCCCCAGGGAGGATCGTCGGGAGGCATCCGCGCGCTAGATTCGGGGCATGACCGATCCGGGTGGAATGCGAGCTTCGGATGCCGAGCGTGAGGCCGTGGTGGAGCGGTTGCGAGAGGCGTCGGTGGAGGGACGGCTGACGCTGGCCGAACTGACCGACCGCACGGAGGCCGCTTATCTCGCCGCCACCCACGCCGAGCTCGCCCAGATCACCGCGGACCTGCCGGACGCGGGTCCGGGGCAGGTGCCGTTCCCCGCGCCGCCGGCCAGACCGGGCAAGACGCGGCGGTGGTACGTCGCCGTCATGGGGGACACCAAGCGGCGCGGCAAGTGGCGGGTGGACCAGGAGATCGGCGCGGTCGCGGTGATGGGGGACGTCACGATCGACCTGCGTGAGGCCGAGGTGCGGTCCAGGGAGATCGACATCGTGGCCACCGCGGTGATGGGCGACGTGAAGATCATCGTGCCGGACGGGGTGGACGTGGACCTCAGCGGCGTCGCGTTCATGGGCGACAAGAAGGTCAACGTCATCGAGGCCCCGCCAGGGCACAACGCCCCCGTGGTCCGGGTCCGCGCGTACGCCGTGATGGGCGACGTCAAGGTCGTCGGCGACTCCAAGGCCAAACCGATCTCCCGCGCCCTGTTCGCGTGGAGCGAGTGGTGGCTGGAGCGCCGCGGTGAGCTGCGCCGCGGCTTCGGCGAGGAGCTCCACTCCGCGCACCGCGAGCTGCGCCACGAGCTCCGCGAGGCCCGCCGCCACATGCGGCACGGGCACTCCTTCCCCCCGCCGCCGCCCCCGCCGCCGGACGTCATCCCGCCACCGGAGCCGCCGAAGCCGCCGGGCTGGTGAGCCGTCAGGGGCCGGAGAGTGCCGGCGCCGCGGTGAGGACGTCCGCCGCCAGGGCGGCGTCGCCCGTGACGTCGGCGGGGAACGTGGCGGGTGCGCCGCGGCCGCCGAGCAGGAAGCAGAACGCGACGGTGTCGCACGTGATGGAGACGTCTGAGGGCTGACCCTCGTGGGGCATGGCAACCGCGGACAGGTCGAGCGGAACGTGCCAGGTGCCGCCGCCCGGGCCGGTGAGACGCAGCCGCAGCGCCTTCGCGCCGGGGGTCATGCCGGACAGGGCCATGGTCCAGGGCACCAGGCGGGCGCAGAAGTCCGCGGTCGGGTGGATGTGGGCCGGCAGGGGGCGGGGCAGCGGGACGCCGAGCACGGTGGCGGCGTCGTCGGTGTGGATCCAGGTCTCCAGCATGCGGGCCAGCAGGTGGTCGCCCACGGGCAGGCTGATGCCGCCGGGGCCGACCGGGACGGTGGCGTCCATCGTGACGGCGCGGGCGCAGATGGCCTCGGCCTGGGCCCGCCAGTCGGCGCGGGTCTCCTGGGGGTCGCGGTCCCGCTGGTAGGCGATCACGTCGGCGGTGCGGGACAGCACCTCGTCGGCCGCGATCGGCGGCCCGGTGACCGGCACGCCCATGGCCGCGGCCACCAGGCCGTCGGTGGCGGCAAGGTGGGCGACCAGCTCCTGCAGCGTCCAGCCCTCCACGATCCGCTCGGCCCAGTCGGCGGGTGTGGCGCCGGCCAGCAGGGCGTCCATGGCGGCGACCCGGGCGGCGTACGACACGGCGAAGCCTTCGGTCACGGCGGGCCTGCGCCTGCCGCGCGCGGCGGCGAGCAGGCGCTCCCGCGCCCCCGCAGGCGGCTCGGCCGCGGTCTCGGCGAAGGCGTCGAGCGCCAGCCGGGTGACCCGCTCGGGACCGGGGCCGGAGGGGGTGCCGGGCCCGGGTGGTTCGTCGGGGGCCACGTCACACCTCCTCGTCCGCGAGAGCGTCGGCCAGTTTGCGCAGTCCCAGGCGGATGCGGGACTTGACGGTTCCCTCGGGGAGTCCGAGCTCCTCGGCCGTCTGCCGGTAGGTACGGCCACGGTAGTACGCGAGTTCGATCGCCTCGCGCAGCCCCCCGGGCAGGCGGCTGACGGCGGTGCGGACGCGGGCGGCCTCGTCGGCGGCGAGGATCCAGTCCTCCAGCGGGCTCGGCTCGGGCTCGGCGAGGCGCGGGCCGAGGGCGGAGACACGGCGGCGTTCCTCGGCGCGGACGTGGTCGACGGCCCGGCGGTGGGCGATGGTGGCGAGCCAGGAACGCAGGGAGCCCCGGTCGGGGTCGAAGGCCAGCGGACGCTCCCAGAAGGTGACGAAGACCTCCTGCACGATGTCCTCGGCCACGGGCCGGTCGCGGGTGACCCGCAGCGCGAGCCCCAGCACGAGTGGATACAGCCGTTCGTGCAACTCCCCGAGCGCACTTTCGTCCCCGCCCACGACACGCTGATGCAGCGACCGGTCATCGGTGGTCCCCGCCGCCTCCAACGGCTTCACCCCTCCTTCGGTCAGACACCCGAGCATTTCATTGTTCCGGGGAAATGTTGAGATGGATGGCGAAGCACATCGGATAAGCGCCCGAAGCGTAGACGATCGCCCCTGATGTCCCGGAGGTTCCTTTGACGCACGACGTCTTCAACCAGGTCCCCCCGCACGCCGGCCACGACGTGTCCGCCGACCCAGCGCTGGTGGAGGGACTGCGGCGCGCGTCCGCCGACTGGGCACTCGGGGAGCTGCGCGGCCTCGGCACACTCGCCGGTTCGCCCCGCGCCCAGGAGTGGGGGCGCCTCGCCAACGACAACCCGCCGGTGCTGCGCACCCACGACCCCTACGGCCACCGCGTCGACGAGGTGGAGTTCCACCCCGCGTGGCACGACCTGATGGCGGTGGCCGTGGAGCACGGCCTGCACGCGGCGCCGTGGGCGGCCGCCCGGCCCGGGGCCCACGTGGCGCGGGCGGCCAAGTTCTACGTGTGGTCGCAGGTCGAGGCGGGCCACGGCTGCCCGATCTCGATGACGTACGCCAGCGTGGCGGCGCTGCGCCACTCCCCCGCGCTCGCCGCCGAGTGGGAACCGCTGCTGGAGTCGCGCAGCTACGACTTCGGCCTGCGCCCCGCGTCCGCCAAGCGCGGCGTGCTCGCCGGCATGGCCATGACCGAGAAGCAGGGCGGCTCCGACGTCCGCGCCAACACCACCACCGCCGAACCCCTCGCCGACGGCACCTACGCCCTCACCGGCCACAAGTGGTTCAACTCCGCCCCCATGTGCGACGTGTTCCTGGTGCTGGCCCAGGCCCCCGGCGGCCTGTCGTGCTTCCTGCTCCCCCGCGTGCTCCCGGACGGCACCCGCAACGCCATGCGCATCATGCGCCTCAAGGACAAACTCGGCAACCGCTCCAACGCCTCGGCCGAGGTCGAGTACGACCGGGCGATCGCCCACCTGGTCGGCGAGGAGGGCCGCGGCGTGCGCACCATCATCGAGATGGTCAACATGACCCGCCTGGACTGCGTCATAGGCTCCGCCGCCGGCATGCGCCTCGGCGTCACCCGCGCCACCCACCACGCCGCCCACCGCACCGCCTTCGGCCGCCCCCTGATCGACCACCCCCTGATGCGCAACGTCCTCGCCGACCTGACCGTCGAATCCGAAGCCGCCACCGCCGTGATGCTCCGCCTGGCCGAAGCCACCGACAACGCCATCCGCGGCGTCACCACCGAAAGCGCCCTCCGCCGCACGGCCCTGGCCGCCGCCAAGTACTGGGTCTGCAAACGCGCCCCCGCCCACGCCGCCGAGTCCCTGGAATGCCTCGGCGGCAACGGCTACGTCGAGGAGTCCCAGATGCCGAGACTGTTCCGCGAGTCTCCCCTGAACGGCATATGGGAGGGCTCCGGCAACGTTGCCGCGCTGGACCTGCTCCGCTCCATCGTCAAGGAACCCGACAACCTGGACGCCTTCTTCGGCGAGGTCGACCAAGCCAAGGGCGCCGACGTCCACCTGGACACGGCCGTCCGCGAAGCCAAGGACTCCCTGGCGGACCCCGCGACCCTGGAATACCGAGCCCGCCACGTCGCCGAACGCCTCGCCCTCGTCCTCCAGGCATCCCTGCTGGTCAGATACAGCCCGGCGCCGATCGCGGACGCCTTCTGCGCCTCCCGCCTCGGACCCGGGCGAAGCCTGGCGTACGGCAACCTCCCCTCCGGTGTGGACTCCGGAGCGATCATCGAGAGGGCCGGTGTGAAGATCGCTTGAGCTGGAACGGGTGGTCCGAATGAGCCAGTTCGCGGACCACCCATCAAGCGGTCAGCCCGGCCGCCCCCCTCCGCAGAGAAAGATCACTAGCGAAGAGCGTGCCAGGTTTCTCGTGCACCCAGTCGTGCCGCTGGAGGTCAGGGCTTGATGAGGACCTTGAGGCTCTTGCGGTCGGCCATGTGCTGATAGCCGGCTGGGACGCCGTCGAGGCCGGTCGTGGCGTCGAACACCTTCCCCGGCTCGATGGTGCCGTCCAGGATGTCGGGCATCAGTTCCTCGATGTAGGCCCGGACCGGCGCGGGTCCGCCGGTCAGGCGGAGGTTGTGGCGGAAGAGGGCGCCGAAGCCGATCGGCGCGTCCTCGTACTGGGGGACGCCGACGCGGCTGATGACGCCGCCCGGGCGGACGACACCGAGGGCCTGCCGGTAGGCGGGCATGGTGCCGACGGCCTCCAGGACCACGTGGGTGCCGTGCCCGCCGGTCAGCTCGCGGACCTGGGCGATGCCTTCCTCGCCGCGGGCGGAGACGACGTCGGTGGCGCCGAACTCGCGGCCGAGGTCGGTGCGGGGCTGGTGGCGTCCCATCAGGATGATCTGCTCGGCGCCGAGGCGCCTGGCCGACAGGACCGCCAGCAGGCCGACGGCGCCGTCACCGATCACGGTGACGCGGGTGCGCGGGGTGACGCCGCCGGCCACGGCGGCGTGGTGGCCGGTGCCGAACACGTCCGAGAGTGTCAGCAGGGACGGCATGAGGGCCGAGTCCGCTTCGACGGGGAGCTTGACCAGGATGCCGTCGGCGAGCGGGACGCGGACCGCTTCTGCCTGGCCGCCCTCGAACGACGAGCCGCCCCAGAAGCCGGCTTGCGGGTGAGCGCAGGAGGTGTGCAGGCCCTCGCGGCAGAACCGGCAGGTGTTGTCGGAGATGGCGAACGGCGCCACGACCAGGTCGCCCCGGTTGAGGGTGGTCACCTCCGGGCCGGTGTCCTCGACGATGCCGATGAACTCGTGCCCCATCCGGGCCGGGCCGTCTTCCGGCTTCATCGAGCCGTAGGGCCACAGGTCGCTGCCGCAGATGCAGGACGCGATGACGCGGACCAGCGCGTCGGTGGGCAGCTTGACGACCGAGTCGGGTACCTGCTCGACGCGGACGTCGCCGGCGCCGTACATCAGGGTTGCACGCATCAGAAGGTCTCCGTTTCAGACGGTTGTTTGTCTCGGGCGGTGCGGGGGTGCGTCCGACGTGCTGATCCCAGGGAACCCGCCGGGCCGCGCGCGAGGCAGAGCGCTTTTACAGGGGGGACAAGCTCAACCCCCCTTACCGCCGCCACCTGCGCGAACCCGCGACTACCGTGGAGGGCATGGACCACCGCGCGCAGATCCGGGACTTCCTCGCCACCCAGCGCGCCAAGCTCACCCCTGAGCAGGTCGGGCTGCCCGCCGGCGGCCGGCGCCGGGTTCCCGGGCTGCGCCGCGAAGAGGTCGCGGTGCTGGCCGGCGTGAGCACCGAGTGGTACACCCGGCTGGAGAAGGGCCACATCAACGGCGTGTCAGAAGAAGTGCTCGACGCGGTCGCCCTGGCCCTGCGCCTGAGCCAGGACGAACGCACCTACCTGTTCGACCTGGCCCGCGCCGCCCGGCCCGCCCGCCGCGCGCCCTCGCGCCGCAAGGACGTCCAGGTCCCGCCGCGGGTCCAGTGGCTGCTGGACTCCATGACGATGTCCGCGGCGTTCGTACGCGACAGCCGCCAGGACATCGTCACCTGCAACGCGCCGGCCCGGGCCCTGCTCGCGCCGGTCTTCGACAGCCCTGCCACCACGCGGCACGGCCGCGCCAACCTCGCCCCGCTACGTCTTCCTCGACCCGGGCTCCCAGCAGTTCTTCGTCGACTGGGACGAGGCCGCCGTCGTCAGCGCCGCGCTGCTGCGCGCCGAGGCCGGACGTGAGCCCCATGACCGCACCCTGCGCGACCTCGTCGGTGAGCTGTCCACGCTCAGCACCGAGTTCCGCAGCCGGTGGGCCGTCCACGACGTGCGTGTCCGCCACGACGGCAGCAAGCGGCTGTGGCATCCCCAGATCGGCGACCTGGAGCTGACCTACCAGTCTCTCGACCTGCCCATGTCCAACCGGACGGTGTACGGCCTCACCATCTACACCGCCGAACCGGGCAGCACCTCAGAGGAGCGGCTCAAGCTCCTGGCCAGCCTGGCAGCCACCCAGCCGGCACACTGAACCGCGCCGGGATCTCACCCGGATCAAGACGGCGCGGGAAGGCTTCGGTGCACCTGGAACGGCGCGAAGCTCTGGGAGACGGGCATGAGCTCGATGACGTTGATGTTGACGTGCGGCGGCAGCGATGCCGCCCATGTCACGGCCTCGGCGATGTCGGCGGGGCCGAGTGGCCGCATTCCGGCGTAGAGGGCCTCGGCCCGCTCCCGATCCCCGCCGAACCGTACGGTGGAGAACTCCGTGTCCCCGCACATCCCGGGTTCGACGCAGGTGACGCGGACGCCTGTGCCGTGCAGGTCACTTCGCAGGTTCTGGCTGAACTGGTGGACGAACGCCTTGGTCGCGCCGTAGACGTTGCCGCCGGGGTAGGGGTAGGTGCCGGCGACCGAGCCCACGTTGACCACGTGGCCACGGCCGCGTGCCACCATGCCGGGGAGGATCGCCCGGGTGCAGTACATGAGGCCCCTGCAGTTGGTGTCGAGCATCTGGTCCCAGTCGTCCAGGTCGGCGTCTTGGGCGGGTCGCAGTCCCTTGGCGAGGCCGGCGTTGTTGACCAGCAGGTCGATCTCGGCGAACTCGGCCGGCAGAGCGGCGATCGCGTGCTCGACCGCGGTCCTGTCCCGGACGTCCAGTCCGAGCGGGTGGACGGTGTCCGGGTGGTCGGCCGCCACCTGGGCGAGCAGGTGCGCTCTGCGCGCCGACGCGACGACGCGGGCGCCGCCGGCCGCGAGGCGGCGGGTGATCGCGGCGCCGAAGCCGCTGCTTGCGCCGGTCACGAACGCGGTCATGGTCACAGGGCCCATCGCTCCCGGGGGATCGAGTCGAGGAACTTGCTCAGCGCCTCGTTGAATTCGGCCGGCCGTTCGAGGTTGGGCATGTGGGCGGTGTCCTCGATGACGACGAGGGCGGAGCCCGGGATGACCTCGTGCATGAGCCGGGCGTCAGCGATCGGGGTGAACTCGTCGTCGCTGCCGACGACGATGAGCGTGGGCACGCGGACGCGCGACAGTGACGCCCTGTAGTCGGGGCGCTCGGCGCGGCCGCGCAGCGCGGCGGCCGCGCCCTCCGGGGGTGTTCTCCGCATCATTCCGAGGACATGCTCGGCCACCGCGGGGAACCGCCGGATGTTGGCCGGTGCCACCATCGTGGCCAGGACCTCCTCCGCGTAGCCTCCCATACCCTCCCGGAGCAGCCGGTCGGCCGTGGCGTCGCGGACCCGCCTGCCTTCTTCGGTCTCCGCCTGCGGGGCGGTGTCGGCGAGCACCAGCCCGCGCAGCCGGTCCGGGAACAGGCGATGGAACTCCATGACGATCTGTCCGCCCATGGACAGGCCGCCGAGGACGATCTCCGCGACGCCGAGGTGGTCGAGAAGGCCGGCGATGTCCTCGGCGAAGGTCTGCAGCGGCGTCTTGCCCGGGACGACGGTGCTGTGGCCGTAGCCGCGCAGGTCCGGGACGATGACCCGGCGCCCGTCCCAGGCGAAGTGCTCGACCTGGGGCGCCCACATCGAGCGGTCGAAGGGGTGCCCGTGGACGAGCACCAGCGGCGGCCCGGTGCCCTCGGGGTTGTGGTCGTCATAAGCGATGGCGATCTGCCCGGTGATGAAGGTGTCCACCCGTGAATCTCCTGTTCGGCCAGGCTTGACAGCTCAATGCTATTGAGGCCAATATCTCGGTGCAATAGCTGAATTGCACTCGGAGCAATGTCAGTCGGAGAGTCGGAGACGAGATGGACGACTTCCGGCGGATCGCGGACGTGCTCGCGGCGGAGATCACCTCCGGGCGGCTCAGGCCCGGGGAGCGGCTACCGCCGCAGCGGCAGTTCGCCCGCAGGCACGGCATCGCCGGCTCCACCGCGGCGAGGGTGTACGGCGAGCTGATCCGCCGCGGCCTCGCGGTCGGCGAGGTCGGGCGCGGCACCTTCATCCGCGCCGCCGCGCCGTTCAGCGAGCCCGCGCTCGCCGAGCCGGCCCGGGCACGGGTGGACCTGGAGCTGAACTTCTCCATGCCCCCGGAGCAACCCGCCCTCCTGGCGGAGAGCCTGGGCGGAATGCTGCGTCCCGACGTGCTGGCGGACGCGCTCGCCCCCATGGGCGCGGCGGGTACGCCGGCGGTGCGGGAGGCGGCGGCCGCGATGCTGTCCCGTCCGGGCTGGATCCCCGGCCCCGGACGCCTGCTGATCGCGGGCAACGGGCGGCAGGCGATCGCCGCCGCGCTCGCGGCACTCGTCCCGGCCGGTGACCGCCTCGGCGTCGAGGAACTGACCTACCCGCTGGTCAAGGGCATCGCCACCCGCCTCGGCATCACACTGGTCCCGCTCGCCATGGACGACCACGGGGTGCTCCCGGACGCCATCCGATCGGCCGGGCCGCTGCGTGCCGTCTACCTCCAGCCGACACTCCACAACCCGCTCGGCGTCACCATGCCGGAACGGCGGCGCGCCGAGATCGCCGCCACTCTCCGAGAGCTCGGGATCCACGCGGTCGAGGACGGCATCTACGCGTTCCTCCACGAGGATCGACCGCCGCTGGCCGCGTTCGCGCCGGAACACGTCATCCTCGTCGACAGCCTGTCGAAGCGCGTGGCGCCGGGTCTGACCGTCGGCTTCGCGGTGACACCGGCGGCGATCGGCGACCGGGTCGCCTCGGCGCTGCGCTCAGGCGGCTGGACCGCTCCGCGGTTCGCCGTGGAGGCCGCGACGCGATGGCTCACCGACGGCACCGTCGCCGCCCTCCGAGAGATCAAACGCCGCGACGCGGCGGCACGCCAAGGGCTCGTGCGTGAGCACCTCGCCGAGTTCGCCGTCGAGGCCGACCCGCAGGCCTTCCACTGCTGGTGGCGCCTGCCCGACCCATGGCGGGCCGACACCTTCGTCGCGGCCGCCGCCCGTCGTGGCATCGCGGTCACCCCCGGCGCCGCCTTCACCGTCGTCACGGCCCACGCGCCCAACGCCGTCCGTCTGGCCCTGTCGGCACCACCGCCCGGCACCCTCGCCACGGCGCTGGCGACTCTCGCCGCGCTGGCCAGGAGCGTCCCCGAGGACACCGAGGTCGAGTAGGAGCAGACCACGCTCATCGGCGACAGCGGGCCGCGGGACGTAGAGGCAGGAACGGCTGGTCCGGATGACGCGGTCACGGCCCGAGGCGACCGCGCTGGTCACCGACGATGCCGAACCGTTTCGATCGAGCCGGCCGGCGCGGGGGGAGCCTGACCGCCGGATGGCCGGTACGGTGAGACGGCGCCGGTTCCGCACCCGGCGGACGTCGCGGATGTAAATTTCACTGCCCGTCAGCGTGACCGCGAGTGAACGTCGGCTTAGGTAGAGGTAGTGCTCCCCTGCCGCTGCCACGTCGCGAGGGGCCGATGCGTGCCCTTGACAGGCCGGTCTCTGTCGCGTTTGCTCCGCCGTACTGTCGTCTGCGACCTGTGTCACGAGGCGGAGCAGGAGGACCTGATGTTAGCGCTAACAATTCAATCGGTTCGACTCCCTCCCCACTGGACCCTGATGTCGCCCAGCCGCAGTTCGTGATCGAGAGAGGGGGCATGATGCCACCCGGCAGCCTGCGAAAGATCCTCGCGATCGATGCGAGCGCGTCGATCGCCCTGCCCCGGCCTGCCGGCGCCGCCGACGCCGCCGCGCAGGACCCGTTCCGCGCCGGCACGACCTGCCTCATCAGCGTCATCCACGACCGGTCCGGCCTCACCCAGGCACCCGGCGGCACCACCGACGCCGGGACCATGCGGCGCTGGACGTACACCTCAGGCAAGGTGTACGGCGACAGGTGCCTGGACACCTACGGGCAGGGCACCGCCAACGGCACCCAGGCGATCATCTGGGACTGCGACGGGCAGGCCGGCCAGGAACGGAGCCTGCGCAGTTGACTCCGGTCAGGCGTTCGCCACATGGGCGCCGGCCGTCACCGCACACCATTCACCCCCCGGAGTAGACATGCATCCTCCCTCCGTTTCTCCCCCTGACCGTGAGCGTCATCGACGGCGCCCGCGGGCGGCGGTCGCGCTGACCCTGATGACGGCGCTCGCCACGTTCATCGTCACCGCTGTCACCTGGGCGGTGCCGGCTTCGGCGGCGGCGCCTTTGGTGAGCCAGCCGTCGGGACGCTGCCTGGACGCCGCGGGCAACTCCAGCACGCAGGGAACGGCGTTGCAGATCTGGGACTGCGGCGGCCAGGCCGGCCAGTCCTACG
>NZ_JBDPMD010000057.1:0-55479 GCF_039871875.1 Sphaerisporangium sp. B11E5
AGTGCAGCCCGCTGCTCGGCCCGCAACTGATGGACCTGGCCAAGAAGGTCGTCGCCGGCGAGACCGTGCCCACCCGGGTCGTCACCGAGGAGACCACCTTCACCCAGGAGCAGGCCAAGGAAGCCCTGCCCAGCCGCCAGTACTGACCCCTTCGCGGGCCGCCCGCCCGGGCGGCCCGCACCCAGCGCACTAGGCCGAGAGAGGAGAGGACGCCACATGGCCGAACCAGCGCCGATCCTGCGCATGCGGGGCATCGGCAAGTACTTCCCCGGCGTCACGGCACTGGACGGGGTCGACTTCCGGCTGCTGCCGGGCGAGGTCCACGCGTTGATGGGGGAGAACGGCGCGGGCAAGTCGACGCTGATCAAGGTGCTCACCGGCGTCTACGACACCGACGCGGGGGAGATCGAGCTGGACGGCCGTCCGGTGTCCTTCTCCGGCCCGCTCGCCGCCCAGCAGGCGGGCATCAGCACCGTCTACCAGGAGCTCAACCTCTGCGCCAACCTGTCGGTCGCGGAGAACATCTACATCGGCCGCGAGCCGCGCCGCTTCGGCCGCATCCAGTGGCGCCGCATGCGCAAGGACGCCGCCGCGCTGCTGTCCCGCCTCGACATCGCCGTGGACGTCGGCGCGCCGCTGTCGTCGTACTCCCCGGCGATCCGCCAGATGGTCGCCATCGCCCGCGCCGTGGACATCGACGCCAAGGTGCTCATCCTCGACGAGCCGACCTCCAGCCTGGACGCCGGCGAGGTCGCCCAGTTGTTCCGGGTGATGCGCCAGCTCAAGGAGCAGGGCATCGCGATCCTGTTCGTCACGCACTTCCTCGACCAGGTCTACGAGGCCTCCGACCGGGTGACGGTGCTGCGCAACGGCCGCCTGGTGGGGGAGTACCGCATCACGGACCTGTCCCGGGTGGACCTGGTCGCCAAGATGATCGGCCGCGAGCTGGCCGAGCTGGAACGGCTGGAGGACCGGCCGCTCGGACGCACGTCCGAGCCGCTGGTGGAGGCCGAGGGGCTCGGCCGGACCGGGAGTGTCGAACCGTTCAGCATGACGATCCACAAGGGTGAGGTGGTGGGCCTCGCCGGGCTGCTCGGCTCGGGCCGCACCGAGGTCGCCCGGCTGCTGGCCGGCGCGGACCACGCCACCAGCGGGTCCGTGCGCGTCGGCGGCGCCCCCGCCGGGTTGCGCTCCCCGCGCGCGGCCGTGCGGCGCGGCATCGCGTTCTGCCCCGAGGACCGCCGCGGCCAGGGCCTCATCCCCGAGCTCACGGTGCGCGAGAACCTCGTTCTCGCGCTGCAGGCGACCCGCGGCTGGACCCGGCCCATCTCGCGGCGCAAGCAGGACGAGCTGGTCGCCAAGTACATCGCGGCGCTCAACATCCGCCCCGCCGACCCCGAGCAGCAGATCAAGAACCTCAGCGGCGGCAACCAGCAGAAGGTCATGCTGGCCCGCTGGCTGATCCTGGAGCCGCGCCTGCTCATCCTGGACGAGCCCACCCGCGGCATCGACGTGGGCGCCAAGGCCGAGATCCAGCGCCTGGTCGCCGAGCTGTCCGACGGCGGCATGGCCGTGCTGTTCATCTCGGCCGAGCTGGAAGAGGTGCTGCGCCTCAGTCATCGCGTCGGCGTGCTGCGTGACCGCAGGCTCGTCGCCCAGCTCGCCAACGACGACGCCCTCACCACCGGAGCCCTGATGGAGACCATCGCGAGCGGAGCGCGGGAATGAACGTGAGCGCGCTCACCCGCCACCGGCTGTTCTGGCCGGTGGCGGTGCTGGCCGGCCTGATGCTGGTCAACCTGCTGCTGACCCGCGGCTTCTTCAGCATCGAGATCAAGGACGGCCACCTCTACGGGAGCCTCATCGACATCGCGCGCTTCGGTGCGCCGCTGATCCTGGTGTCGCTCGGCATGACGCTGGTCATCGCCACCGGCGGCATCGACCTGTCGGTGGGGTCGGTCGTGGCCATCGGCGCGGCTCTGGCCTGCCTGATGATCAGTGATCTCGACAACCAGAACGACGTCGGGGGCGTCCTGCTCGCGGTCGGGATCACCCTCGGACTCGCGCTGGTGCTCGGCGCGTGGAACGGCCTGCTGGTCGCGGGACTCGGCATCCAGCCGATCGTCGCCACGCTGATCCTCATGGTGGCGGGGCGCGGTCTCGCCCAGCTGATCACCGGCGGTCAGATCATCACGATCAACAGCTCCCCCTACAAGCTGATCGGCGGCGGCTACTGGCTCACCCTGCCGTTCAGCATCATCATCGTGGCGGTGGTGGTGGCGCTCACCGCGTTCCTCACCCGCCGTCTCGCCCTCGGCCTGCTGATCGAGTCGGTCGGCGGCAACGCCGAGGCCGGGCGGCTGTCGGGCATCCGGTCGCGCGGCATCATCCTCACGGTCTACATGTTCGCCGCGCTGTGCGCGGGCGTCGCCGGGCTGATGGTCAGCTCCAACGTCTCCAGCGCCGACGGCAACTACGCGGGCCTGTGGATCGAGCTGGACGCCATCCTCGCCGTCGTCATCGGCGGCACCTCGCTCATCGGCGGCCGGTTCTCGCTCAGCGGGACCGTGCTCGGCGCGCTCATCATCCAGACGCTCACCACCACCATCTACTCGGTGGGTGTGCCGCCGGAGACGACGCTGCTGGTCAAGGCGCTCGTGGTGACCCTCGTCTGCCTGCTGCAGTCCCCGGCGTTCCGCGCCAAGGTGTTCCGCCGCGGCCGTCCCGCCGGCCCAGGGGCTCCACCCGCGACCCCGCGGGACGCGCCCACCGGGACCGCCGCCCTTCCGGCCAGAGACGAGGTGGACGCGTGACCACGACGACCCTACCGATCCGGCACCCCCGTGTGCCGCGCAAGTACGTCCCGGTGCTCGGCACCGCGTGCCTGTTCGTCGCCATGTTCGTCGCGGGCGGCATCCGGTACGAGGGCTTCGCCACCGGCCAGATCCTGCTGAACGTCCTGGTGGACAACTCGTTCCTGCTGGTGATCGCCGTCGGCATGACGTTCGTGATCCTGGCGGGCGGCATCGACCTGTCGGTCGGGTCGGTGGTGGGCCTGTCCACCATGATCGCCGCGAGTCTGCTGTCGGGGCCCGGCGCCTGGCCCTCGCCGCTGGTGATGCTGCTGGTGCTGGCCATCGGCACGGCACTCGGCATGGCCATGGGCGCCATCATCCACTTCTTCGAGATCCAGCCGTTCATCGTGACGCTGGCGGGCATGTTCCTCGCCCGCGGCCTGTGCTACACGATCAGCACGGACTCGATCCCCATCTCCGACCCGCTGTTCACCGCGATCGCGCAGACCCGGATCGACCTGACCAGCGAGCTGTGGATCTCGCCGAGCGTGCTGATCGGCCTGTTCGTGGTGCTGGTGGCGGCATACGTGCTGCACTACACCCGGCTCGGCCGCAACGTGTACGCGGTCGGCGGCGGCGAGCAGTCGGCGCTGCTGATGGGCCTGCCGGTGGCCCGCACCAAGATCGCGGTGTACACGATCAGCGGGTTCTGCTCCGCGCTCGGCGGCCTGCTGTTCGCGTTCTACACCCTGTCGGGCTACGGCCTGCACGCCGTCGGCTGGGAACTGGACGCCATCGCCGCGGTGGTGATCGGCGGCACGCTGCTCACCGGCGGCTCGGGCTACGTGCTCGGCACCGTGCTCGGCGTGCTGATGCTCGGCCTCATCCAGACGGTCCTCAGCTTCGAGGGCACTCTGAGCTCGTGGTGGACCAGAATCGTCATCGGCCTGCTCCTGTTCGTTTTCATCGTGCTGCAGCGCCTCATCGCCTGGCGCGCGAGGTCATAGTAAAGAAAGTGATATGTCCCTATTTCTACGGTTGCCCTGGAGTGCCCTGTGAACGCTAACAGCGAGGCGTACGTCATCGGCGTCGATTACGGCACCCTGTCCGGGCGCGCGGTGGTGGTGCGGGTCTCCGACGGCGCCGAACTGGGGAGCGCCGTACACGAGTACGCCCACCGGGTGATCGAGGACACGCTGCCGGGCACCGGTGTCCGGCTCGGCCCCGACTGGGCGCTGCAGTCCCCCGAGGACTGGCGCGACGTGCTGCGCATCGCGGTGCCGAAGGCCCTCGCGGTCGCCGGCGTCCCGGCGTCCCAGGTGATCGGCATCGGCACCGACTTCACCGCCTGCACCGTGCTGCCCACCACCGCCGACGGCACGCCGCTGAGCGAGCTCCACCCGGACCGGCCGCACGCCTGGCCCAAACTGTGGAAGCACCACGCCGCCCAGTCGCACGCCGACCGCATCAACGCCCTCGCCGCCGAACGCGGCGAGCCGTGGCTGCCCCGCTACGGCGGCAAGATCTCCTCCGAGTGGGAGTTCGCCAAGGGCCTGCAGGTGCTGGAGGAGGACCCGGAGATCTACGGCCTGGCCGACCGGTGGATCGAGGCCGCCGACTGGATCATCTGGCAGCTCGCCGGCGTCGAGACCCGCAACGTCTGCACCGCCGGGTACAAGGGCATCTACCAGGACGGCGGCTATCCCTCGGCGGAGTTCCTCGCCGCGCTCAACCCCGGCTTCGCCGGCTTCACCGACAAGCTGGGCCACGAGCTCGCCCCCCTCGGCGGCCTCGCCGGGCGGCTCACCGCGCAGGCCGCCGAGTGGACCCGCCTGCCCGAGGGCATCGCCGTCGCCGTCGGCAACGTCGACGCGCACGTCACCGCGGCCGCGGCCGACGCCGTCGGCCCCGGGCAGATGGTCGCCATCATGGGCACCTCGACGTGCCACATCATGCCGTCCGCCGAACTGGCCGAGGTCCCCGGCATGTGCGGCGTGGTGCGCGACGGCATCGTGCCGGGCCTCTGGGGGTACGAGGCCGGGCAGTCCGGCGTCGGCGACATCTTCGGCTGGTTCGCCGAGACGTCCGTGCCCGCCTCCTACACCGCGAAGGCCGCCGAGCTCGGTGTGAGCGTGCACGAGTACCTCACCTCCCTCGCCGAGAAGCAGCCCGTCGGCGCGCACGGCCTGGTGGCCCTGGACTGGCACAACGGCAACCGCTCGGTGCTGGTCGACCACAACCTGTCCGGTGTGATCGTCGGCCAGACCCTCGCCACCCGGCCCGAGGACATCTACCGGGCCCTCATCGAGGCCACCGCGTTCGGCGCCCGCGTCATCGTGGAGACGTTCGAGGCCTCCGGCGTGCCCGTCGAGGAGTTCGTCGTCGCGGGCGGCCTGCTGAAGAACCGCTTCCTCATGCAGGTGTACTCCGACGTGCTGCGCCGCCCGCTGTCGGCCATCGGCTCCGATCAGGGCCCCGCCCTCGGCTCCGCCATCCACGCCGCGGTCGCCGCCGGCGCCTACCCCGACATCACCGCGGCCGCCGCCGCGATGGGCAAGCGCACCCCCGCCGTCTACTCGCCCGACGCGGCCCGCGCGGACGCCTACGACCGGCTGTACGCCGAGTACCGCCGGCTGCACGACCACTTCGCGGACGGCGGCATGCTCCACCGCCTCCGCGCCATCAGAAACGAGGCCGCCAAATGATCCAGGAGACCCGGGAGACGGTCTGCCGCCTGCACGCCGAGCTGGTGCGCTACAACCTGGTGGCCTGGACCGCCGGGAACGTCTCCGCCCGCGTCCCCGGCGAGGACCTGTTCGTCATCAAGCCGAGCGGCGTCTCCTACGACGAGCTGACCCCCGAGGCCATGGTGGTGTGCGACCTGTCCGGCGAGCTGGTGGAGGGCTCCTACGCCCCCTCCAGCGACACCGCGGCGCACGCCTACGTGTACCGCCACATGCCCGAGGTGAACGGCGTGGTGCACACCCACTCCACCTACGCCTCCGCGTGGGCGGCGCGTGGCGAGGCCGTCCCGTGCGTGCTCACCGCCATGGCCGACGAGTTCGGCGGCGAGATCCCCGTCGGCCCGTTCGCGCTGATCGGCGGGGACGACATCGGCAAGGGCATCGTGGAGACCCTCACCGGCCACCGCTCACCCGCCGTGCTGATGCGCAACCACGGGGTGTTCACCATCGGCGACTCGGCCAAGGCCGCGGTGAAGGCCGCCGTGATGTGCGAGGACGTCGCCCGCACCGTCCACGTCGCCCGGCAGCTCGGCGAGCCGATCCCCATCGAGCAGCACCACATCGATCACCTGTACGACCGCTATCAGAACGTCTACGGACAGAGGAGTCACCTGTGAAGCTCTGGTTTCTCACCGGCAGCCAAGGATTGTACGGGGAGGACACGCTGCGGCAGGTGGCCGAGCAGTCCCAGGGGATCGCCGCCGCCCTCGGCGAGGCGCTGCCGTTCCCGGTGGAGTGGCGGCCGGTGCTGACCGACGCCGCGGCCATCCGCCGCGTGTGCCTGGAGGCCACCGCGGACGACGACTGCGGCGGCGTGATCGCGTGGATGCACACGTTCTCCCCGGCCAAGATGTGGATCGCCGGGCTGGACGCCCTCGGCAAGCCCCTGCTCCACCTGCACACCCAGGCCAACCTGGAGCTGCCGTGGAGCACCATCGACATGGACTTCATGAACCTGAACCAGGCCGCGCACGGCGACCGCGAGTTCGGGTACATCCAGTCCCGGCTCGGCGTGCCGCGCAAGACCGTCGCCGGGCACGTCAGCGACCCGGCGGTCGCCGAACGCATCGGCGCCTGGGCCCGCGCCGCGGCCGGGCGGGCCGAGGTGGGCTCGCTGCGCCTCGCCCGGTTCGGCGACAACATGCGCGACGTCGCCGTCACCGAGGGCGACAAGGTGGAGGCGCAGCTGCGGTTCGGCGTCTCGGTCAACACCTACGGCGTCAACGACCTGGTCGCCGCGGTGGACGCCGCCGCCGACGCGGACGTGACGTCCCTGGTGAAGGAGTACGAGGACACCTACCGCATGGCGCCCGAGCTGCGCATCGGCGGCGAGCGGCACGACTCGCTGCGGTACGCCGCGCGCATCGAGCTCGGGCTGCGCACCTTCCTGCGGGAGGGCGGCTTCGGGGCGTTCACCACCAACTTCGAGGACCTCGGGGGCTTGAGGCAGCTCCCCGGCCTC
Source organism: Sphaerisporangium sp. B11E5 (assembly GCF_039871875.1). NCBI lineage: Bacteria > Bacillati > Actinomycetota > Actinomycetes > Streptosporangiales > Streptosporangiaceae > Sphaerisporangium > Sphaerisporangium sp. B11E5. Next base: position 7,002 of record NZ_JBDPMD010000057.1, read on the forward strand.
GCCGTGCAGCGCCTCATGGCCGACGGCTACGGCTTCGGCGGCGAGGGCGACTGGAAGACGTCCGTGCTGCTGCGCACCCTCAAGGTGATGGCCGCCGGGCGGCCCGGGGGCACCTCCTTCATGGAGGACTACACCTACGACTTCACCCCCGGCCAGGAGCTCATCCTCGGCGCGCACATGCTGGAGGTCTGCCCCACCATCGCCTCCGGCACCCCGTCGTGCGAGATCCACCCGCTGAGCATCGGCGGGCGCGAGGACCCGGTGCGGCTGGTGTTCGACGCCGAGCCGGGGCCCGCCGTGGTCGTCGGCCTCGCCGACATGGGGGAGCGGTTCCGTCTGGTCGCCAACGAGATCGACGTGGTCGCCCCGCCGCAGCCGCTGCCGAAGCTGCCCGTCGCCCGCGCCGTGTGGCAGCCCCGGCCGGACATGCGCACCTCGGCCGAGTCGTGGCTCACCGCCGGAGCGCCGCACCACACCGTGCTGTCCGCGGCCGTCGGCGCCGAGGAGCTGACCGACTTCGCCGACATGCTCGGCGTCGAGCTCCTGGTGATCGACGCGGACACCACCTCGCGGGCGTTCGTCCGTGAACTGAGGCTGAACCAGGCGTACTACCGGCTCGCCCAGGGCTTCTGACCTCGCCGTTGTGCCCGGGCCCTTCCCCGCTCGGGGGGGAAGGGCCCGATAGTTTTCAGGCGGAAACCGAATATTTTCAAAGACACACCGCCTACCCCCTGCGCGAGACGCCCCCGACCAGGTCAAAATAGAGTCCGGCGGGAAGAGATCGCGCGAATGAGGTAGGCAGAGTGGAGAAGAAGGTCGTACGCGGCCCAGCGATGACCGATGTCGCCCGTCTGGCGGGAGTGTCCCACCAGACGGTGTCGCGGGTCCTCAACGACCATCCCAACGTCCGCGAACAGACCCGGATCCGGGTGCGGGCCGCGATCACCGAGCTCGGTTACCGCCCCAACCAGGCGGCCCGGGCCCTCGCGACCGGCAGGTCGCGGCTGCTCGGCGTGGTGACGCAGAACTCCACGCTGTACGGCCCGGCGTCCCTGCTCACCGCGTTCGGCCAGGCCGCGGCGGACGCCGGCTTCGCGGTGAGCGTCGGCAGCGTCCGCACCCTGGACCGCCGCTCCATCGCCGAGGCGGTGGAACGCCACCTGGACCAGCGGGTCGCCGGCATCGTCGTCATCGCCCCCGTGGTGTCGGCAGGGGAGGCCTTGGAGCACCTGCGCACCGACGTCCCCCTGGTCACCATCGACGGCGACCCCGCGCGCCCCGGCGCCCTCGTCACCGTCGACCAGCAGGAGGGCGCCGCCATAGCGACCCGCCACCTCCTGGACGCCGGCCACTCCACCGTGTGGCACGTCTCCGGCCCCGCCGAGTGGTTCGACAGCGCCGGCCGCATCGAAGGCTGGCAACGCGCCCTCCGCCACGCGGGCGTCGAGATCCCCCCGGTCGTCCCCGGCGGAGACTGGACCGCCGCCGCCGGCTGCCGCACCGGCCAGATGCTGGCCCGCATGCCCGAGGTCACCGCCATCTTCGCCGCCAACGACCACCTCGCCCTGGGCATCCTGCGCGCCATGCACCAAAGAGGCCGCCGCGTCCCCGAGGACGTCAGCGTGGTCGGCTTCGACGACGTCCCCGAAGCGGCTTACCTGATCCCGCCGCTGACCACCATCCGCCCCGACTTCGCCGCCGTGGCCCGCCGCAGCCTGAACGTCCTGCTGAACGAGATAGACAGCGGCCGCCCCAGCGCGGACCGCCACACCATAGCCCCCACCCTCATCCAGCGCGAGAGCGTCGCCCCGCCCAGCTCCTGAGCACCCGCGCGGCCACCGTCCCGGTCCCCGGCCGGGGCGGGGGACCGGGCGGCGCCGCCGCGCCCGCCGCGGTGTGGTCCCCCGCCGGCGCCGCGACGGCTCCGCTGCTCAGTAGACGTAGGGCCAGCCCGCCGAGTCGTACGCGATGAGGTTGATGCCGAGCCGGGACGCCCCGTTGTCGGCGTAGTAGTGGTACACGAGCACGTCGGCGTCCACGTCGGTGAACACCGCCTGGTGCCCCGGCCCGTGGATGCTCCCGTGCCCCGCCAGGATCTCCGTGCCGCCGCCGGACGTCATCGCGACACCGTTGCGGTCCACGTACGGCCCGGTGACGCTGGTGGAACGTCCCACCATGACCCGGTAGGTGCTCGACGCCCCCCGGCAGCACAGGTCGAACGAGACGTACTGGTAGTAGTACGACCCGTGCCGGACGATGTGCGGCGCCTCGATGGCCCCGCCGTTACGTCCCGCGATGGAGTACAGCGTGCTCCCGGACCGCCTGCCGGTGGCCGGATCCAGCGAGATCATCTTGATCCCCGACCAGAACGACCCGAAGCTCAGCCACCACCGCCCCTGCGCGTCCACGATGAGATTGGGGTCGATGGCGTTGTAGTTGTCCGACGTCCGGGTCTCGATGACCAGCCCCTGGTTGGTCCAGGTCCCGGACGCGCCCGTGGTGCTGGTCGCCAGGAAGATCGCCGACCGGTTGGAGCCGAAGGTGGACGCCGAGTAGTACAGGTAGTAACGCCCGTTGCGATAGGAGATGTCCGGCGCCCAGAGGTTCCGGCTCCCCCCGGTGTAGGTGGTGGTCCACGGCGCGCCGCCGGGGAAGACGGTCCCCGCGTTCCGGAACGCGATCCGGTCGGCGGACGTCTTGATCGCGAGGTTGTCGCCGGTATGCACCAGCAGATAGGTGCCCGACGGCGTCTTCACCATCGACGGGTCGTGCACGCTGATGTCACCGGTGACCCGCCCCGGGTTCGGGTACGCGAGCACGGCGGCGGCCTCGGCCGGAAGGGCGGCCGCGAGCAAAAGGGACATCACGAGCGCGGCGACGGCCGCGCCGTACCGCTTGAGCTTCGGGGACGGCATGTCAGGCTCCCTGCGTGAGAGGTTGCGCGTTCCCGGCACACCGGGGTGAAGCCGGACGCGCGGGGGAGCCTCGGCGGAACAGGCCACCGCCTCGGCGGCCACCGGCCGTTCAGCCGGGCGGCGGACGCCGTCATCGGACCGGGACCGGACGCACCTGCCGTGAGCGGATGCTCACGACGTCCCGTGGTCCTGGCCGATCTCGTACTCGGGTCGAGGTGGTGGCGAGCGTACGTCGGCACCTGTCGTCACGCAACGCCCCTCCCCTCCCGGCGCCCTCACCGCGACTCCCGCCGTCCCCCCGGCCGCGCTCCCATGACCGGCGGATTCGCCGCCCCGCCACGCCGGCGTGGCCGGGAGAGGCGGCCGAAACTTTCAGCACACCCGACGGTCGTGAGCGCCGGCGTCCACACCCGTGAACGTCTCCCCGTGGTCCGCGGCCCGCCGCGCGGGAACCCGTGCGCCCCTGTGGCGGCGGCGATCACATCACCGTTGACATCCGGCGCGTGTGCGGGTTACGAAGATGACCGACGGCAGACCGAGGTGAACCGGTGCGTGGACACGGGTCGAGACTGTGTTAACGCTCACAAAGTGATCGGACCTATGCGGGAGGGACGCCCCTGGGCATTCGCATGACGGCCGGCCGGCGTCCCCCCGGCCAGGCACCCCCGGCGGCAGACCACCGCCGTCTCCACGGAGTTCGGCCGGCACGCCGCGTCTTCGCCGGCCGGTGGCGCGAGGCTAGAGCTTGTGGATGCTCCCGTTGACGGTGAGGTCGTAATTCACGTAGAGACCGGTGTACGAAGCTGTGGTGATCTTCTTGTAGGGCCCCCAGTAGACGGTCAGGTCGCTGTTGGCGTGGAGATGAGTGTTGATCTTGCAGTCGCCGCCGTCGACGGAGAGGCCGCCGTTGGCGGCGGCCTGCCCCGCCACGTCGAGCCGCGACTGGGCGGTGATGTCCCCGGTGCTGGTCAGGCCGCTCAGGGTGGGGTTGGTGACGGTGACGGTGAGGGTGGCGTACTGGTTAGGCCGGCTTGGAGTCGGCGGATTGCTGGGTTCCGGATGTCGTGGACGCCTGCAGGGTGAAGGTGGTGTCGTTGACGATCCTGCCCTGGGGGACGGTACAGAAGGTCTCCGGCCCTTCGTGGAGGGTCGTGCCGTCGCCGTCGTAGAGCTGGAAATGGCTGCCGTTGCTCTCCCAGGTGAAGTGGACCGCGTCGCCGGCGGTGAACTTCGTCCTTGGGACGGTCGGGTTGTCCGGGGCGGCGGACAGGAAGTTGTGCAGGTAGAAGACGGGCTCGACGGTGGGCAGCGGCACCTCGAGCGGGTCCCTGCGCTTGGACGAGCCGCTGGTCGTGTCGGAATACTCGGTGACCAGGCAGGCGAGCCCGCTGCCGTCGGCGGCGGCGAGCGTGCCGCTGATGCGGAACTGCAGCGGCTCGTTGACGAGCTCGAACTCAGGTATGGGCGGCTCGAAGATGACCTGGTAGTAGCCGGCGCCGGCGGCGAGGCCGAGTTCCTGCCCGGTCCTCATCTGGAACGACAGGGGACTCCAGTTGCCGCCGAGGACCTCGGCCTTCGGCTTCTCGGTGAAGTACGCGCCTTCGGGTGTGCCGGCCGGGACGGCGATGTCGATCTTCTGGCAGTAGATCTGCTGACCGGCCGGGCTGGAGACGGTCAGGTCGATACGGGCGGGGGCGGGTTTGTCGGGTCTTCCTGCTTCGAGCGTGGCCGGGCTCGTGGTGGTGCTGTAATGCAGCAGGTTGGGGCCGGACATGAGGAAGATCTCCTTGTGGACGAGAGGGCGGGAGGTGCGGGGGGCCGCTGGTCCGGTGCGGCCGCTACTGGCGGAAGGTGATCCAGTAAAGACGGCCGATGACGTCATCATCGAGGTTGTAGATGGCCCATTCCTGTCCTTGGCGCAGGGGAACCGTGTAACTCATCCGATCCCCCATCAGATCCAGCCAGATGTCATCGTCGCCGCCTTCAGGGCCTAACTTGGCGGAGAAGGTGCCCCAGAACGTACTGTCGGGCGGGTTCTGAATGACCAGGATGCCGTCGTACTCGACATAGAAATTCTGCGTCGAACGGTCCGTCACCACGGGTTCGAGTTGGACCGGCGGCTGGAACAAGGCGTTGAGGCTGACTTTTCCTTCGACCGACAGATCGCCGCTGATCGCCGTGTCCCCGGATACCTGAAGTCCTTCTTCGAAGCCTGCCCGGCCGTACACGTACAGACTGCCGCCGTCGTGGACGGTTACATCCTTGGCGCCGATGGAGCCGGCGTTGAGCGGGCCGGTGACCCCGATGCCCTCGGAGCCGACGGTGAGCCCGAGCAGGCTCGGGTCGCCGATGGTGACGGTGAGGGTGGCGTACTGGGTGGACTCATCGGCTCCGGAAACCGTGGAAGCCCGCACGGTGAAGGTGGTGTCGTTCAAGATCTTGTAATTTTCCTTCTGGGTGGTGCTCCAGGAAGTCTGGGTGCCCTCGTAGAGGACCGTGCCGTCGCCGTCGTAGAGCGTGTAAGAGGTGCCGTTGCTCTCCCAGCTGAAGCGGACGCCGTCGCCGGCGTCGAACTTCGTCCTCGGGATGCCCGGCGTGTCCGGGGCGGTCGCCAGGAAGCTGCGCAGGAAGAAGTCGGATTGTGCGCCTGGTTGTGCGGTGGGCAGGGTCATCTCGACAGGGTCCTTGCGGGTGGATCGGTCGCTGGGTGTGTGACTGGTCTCGGTGACCCAGAAGGTGAGCGGGCCGCCGGTGGTGGCGGTGAGTGCGCCGCTGATCTGGAATTCCAGATCCCCGTCGAGCAGGTCCATCCCCGGTACGGGCGGGTAGAAGGGGAATTGGTAGTACTGCGTGGCGGCGGCGAGGCCGAGTTCCTGTCCGGATCTCATCCGGACGGACTCGGGCGGCTGCCAGTCGCCGCCGATGATCGAGGATTGCGGCTCCTCGGTGAAGTACGGCCCGCCGTCGTCCGGCGCACTGGCCGGGACGGCGATCATGATCTCCTCGCAGTAGACCGTCTGCCCGGTGGGGACGGAGACGGTGACGTCGACCTTGTTGATGGCGATGCCGTCCGGTTGCAGAGGGGCAGGGCTGGAGGTGGCGGTGTACTGCAGCAGGGGGGCGCCGGGCACGCGGGATCTCCTTCCGGGGTGAGGGAGCAGGGGGGTGCGGCTAGTGCTCCTGTTCCTGTTCTGCTTCGGTGAGGAGGCGAAGCATGCCGTCTTCGAGGGTGGCGGGACTGTCGGGGAACCGCGCGTCCGGCAGTGCCGGGGTCAGCTCGTACGGTGTCCAGGGGGCCTGTCCCGGTGCGGGCCGCAACCAGGACCAGGTGCCGCGTTTCTCGCCCGGCCGGGGGAAGACGAGGGTCTCGGCGTGTTCGGTGGTGAGGACGGGCCCGAACCGGAAGAGCGCCTGCACGTGGCGTAGCGCGTCGTCCACGTGCCGGGGCGGCACGGTGACGGAGGCGGTGGGCGTGATGCCGCTGGTGGCGTGGACGGCGGCGCGCGGGTCGACGAGCAGGAGCAGCCGGGTGGGGCCGGGGTCGCCGAAGGTCAGCTCGGGGTAGTCGCCGGCGGGGCCGAGGGGACCGATCTGCCGGACGTGGTCCTGCCCGTCGCCGGGCGCGGTGACGCTGTGGAACCTGTCGTACCGGTAGGCGGCCGCGTCGTCGGCGGTGAAGTAGCCGATGAGGCCGTCGTCGCGGGCGGCCTGGTCGCCGAGGCGGACGGCGAACCGGTGGGCGGTGAAGGCAGGGGGTGGCGGGTCGAGGGTGGCGGCCCAGCCGGTGTCGCCCAGGGGCGGCCCTTGGAGGGTCAGCCGGAGCTGTGCGGGGACGAGCGCCAGGGGGCGGCCGATGAGGACACTCAGGTTCTGGTCGGCGCGCTGGCCGAGTGGCTCGGTGGTCCACAGGGTGGAGTCGATGACGTCGAGGAAGGCGGTGAAGCCGGCTTCCGTGGCCAGGCCGGAGGAACGGATCAGACCCGCGACCAGGGGCGCGAGCCGCGCGAGCTGGTCCAGGGTGGTGACGGTGCCGTCGGGCGGCGGCTCCCACCGGCCGGTGCGCTGCCCTTGGGCGCCGGTGAGCAGGCGGTAGGTGCCGAGCAGGCGGCCCGCCGGGTCGTACAGCAGCAGGCTGTGGTCGAGGTGGTTGGGCAGGAGCCAGCCGCCGATGGGGCTCGGGTCGGCCGCGGTGCGCACGACGCGGGTGCCGGTCCGGGCGTCGAGGAGGTCGAATTCGAGCCGGGCGGGCTGGAGGGGGCGGGGCGGCAGCTCGGCGACGGCCGCGACCGTGGGGGTGAGCGAGGTCTCGGCGGTGAGGGCGGTGTCGACGACGAGGGGGAAGTTGCGGTAGTCGTGCAGCCCGCCGCCTTTGATGTCGGGGCTGACCACGTCGAGGACACGGCCGAACTTGTCGTAGAGGAAGAGCTCCTCGATGTGGATCTGCCCCTGCCGCATCTCGTGGAAGGGAGCACTGGTACCTCCGGGGAGGTACGGGACGCTGGTGACCCGGCCCAGGTAGCGGGCGGGCAGGCCGTCGCCGGTGGCGGCGTCGGGGTAGCCGGCCAGGCCGGCGATGTGCGGGTGGTCGGGGTCGCCGGCGGTGGGACGGCGGAAGGCACGGGTGTCGCGGGCGGCCAGCCGTTGGTTGAAGCCGGTGAGTTCCTGGGCGAGGAACGCCCAGTCGCCGATCGACGTCAGCCAGGCGTCGAGTCGCCCGCGCTGGTCGTCGGTGCCGTGGTGGGCGACGAACTCTTCCAGCCGGGCGGCGAACAGGGAGCGGGGGTGGGGGCCGAGGCCGGAGATGCCCGTGACGGTGACCGGGTCCGGGGTGACGCCGGCCGCCCCGGTGTGGCGGTGGTCGGTCCCGTCGAAGGTCCAGCAGCGCTGCGTGCCCACGGCGTAGGGGATGTGGCGGTAGGCGACCTTCCACTCCATGATCAGTGGTGCCCAGGGCTGGGTCCAGGGCTCCAGGCCGAGCGCGGGCAGGGTCCCGGTGTAGTCGGCCGGGCGGTGGGCGGCGATGGCGGCGCGGACCTCGTCCACCGGCAGGCCGGCGGCCGCGGCCAGCGCGGGGGCGTTGCCCGTGTCCAGCAGGAAGTACTCCGTGAGCAGCCCGGGGACCTCCGGTGGGAGCGCGGAAAGGCCCGGGACGGCGGGCATCGTCCCGTCGCCGGGCGTCGCGGTGATCACCGTGCCCGCGACCGTGACGGCGCAGGCCAGAGGTGAGGGGCCGTCGCCGGTGAGCGGCCGTACGGGCACCTGCTCGCCGGAGACGGTGGTGTCGGCCGGTGGCAGGAGACCGGACACGCTGACCACGGGGTCGTTGCTCTGCCAGTACGGGTGACGGGGGACGGCCTTGAGCGTGGCGCCCCCGGTGAGCCCCCGGGCTTCGGCGAAGGCGCTGATCCCGGCGAGGAACCCGTCGTGGTCCCCCGCGGAGGAGCGGGCCGGGTCGGGCTGGGGGAGCTTCGCGGCCAGGTCCCTCACCTGGACGGTCATGGCGCGCACCGTGTGGGCGAGTGAGCCCTCCCGGTCGGGGTCCAGTTCCTGCCGCATCCGGCCGGGATCCGGCGCGTCGCCCGGACGCGGGGACAGCGCGTCGGCCAGGCCGTACTTCAGCCACAGGGCGTTCAGCCGCCACTGGTGGACGTACAGCTCGCCGAGCTGCTCGTCCAGCCGGCGCTGGTCGGCGTTCAGGGTGGCCAGCCAGGGCGGCGGGGTGAACGGCGCGGGTGCCGGCGCCGGATCGGTGGTGTCGGCGGGGGGTGGTGTCACGGTCCAGTGGTGGCCCCCGGCGGAGGCGCCGAACGAGGCGTCGCCGATGTGGCGGCGTACCCGCGCGTCGCCGCCCTTCTCCTCGGCCACGTCGAGGACGTTGTGCAGGAAGGTGCGCAGGAGCTGCAGGTCCGAGCCGGAGGGGGAGGCGCCGGCGGCGTGCAGGGCACGGCCGGCGAGCGCGGTGAAGGCGTCCTCGGTGGTGTTGCCGACGGCGACGTTGAGCTTGCCGTTGTCCTGGACGGTGTCCAGGGGGTCGGGGGCGGGTGCCGAGGTGGCGTCCGGGTCCCAGGGGACGGTCAGGGCCGTACCGGAGTAGAGGCTGCGGGTGGCGGGGGTCACCGCGGTGTCGTGGCCGGGGTCGCCGGTCAGGCGGGGGTCCTGCCAGCCGAGGTGGGTGAGGTGGTCGGCGTAGGAGGTGCCGGGCGGGAGGGTGGCGAGGACGTCGGCGCCGGGGTCGGAGTACCAGCCGGTGACCTGGTAGCCGAGCGTGTCGGCTGCCGTGACGCCGGACAGGTCGTCGAGGAAGGAGAAGACGTTGCCGTTGTGCGGCGTGTAGGTGGTGAAGTACGGGTCGCCGGTGGCCATGGCGGTGACGTACAGCGGGTCGCGTGCGGCTCGTTCCGTCCAGGGCGTGGTGCCGGTGAGCGGGAAGGCGAGCCCGATGAGGACCTGGTGGGCGCCGGACGTCATGGTGTTGCGGTAGGGGTCGGTGCTGGACCGCCAGGCGCTCAGGGTGGCGTCGGGGACCAGGTAGCTGCTCGACCTGTCGTAGGAGTGACCGTTGCGGTAGGCGGTGGTGCTGTAGGGGCAGTCGCTCTCGACCACCCACGCCTTGGCGCGGCGGGTGGTGGTGCCGCTGAAACGCACCACCAGCCACCGGTTGGGCACCAGCGGATAGCGGATCTCCCCGGTCCGCGGGTCCTGGACGCCGTGGCGCAGCCCCCGGGGCAGCGTCCAGTGCAGATGCACGCCGGTGTGGTTGTGGACCTTCGCGTTGCTCTCCCGGTCGCCCTCGTCGGGCTCCGGGCTCATGTAGTCGTTCAGCGCCTGGTAGTTGTGCTGCCAGGTGCGGAAACCGTCCCGGCCCCGCAGGGCGGTGTTGACCACGAGGGCGTCCAGGCCGACGGGGACGACGAGCGTGGGGAGGGTGGTCATCGCCGGTCTCCGTCCGGGCCGGTGAAGTGGACGGCCTCGGGGACCTTGACCATCTGCATGGCCAGGTCGGCGGGACCGATCGGGCCGACGGCGGTGCCGTGCGCGGTCTCCAGCGCGGCCGTCAGCGCGGGGACGAGCGAGCCGATGTCCAGGACCCGGCCGCCGGTGCCCGTCCTGAGGTGGTCCAGGACGGGAAAGGTGACATCGGTGCCGAGCTGCTCGCCGAGCCGCCGGTCGGCGGGCGAGCCCGGCGGCAGCATGTTCCGCAGCGGGATCAGGCCGTGGTCCTCGACGCCGAACCGGAAACCTTCCTGGGGTTCGCGCAGCTCGACCATGGCGGGCAGGCCGTCGAACAGGCACAGCAGCACGGTGGGCGCCAGGTGGTCCATGCGCAGCACCGGCAGCGGCGTGCCGTCCGGGGCACCGGCGCGGACGGCCAGGTTCGGCCAGCCGGAGACCAGCGCCGAGCGCAGCAGCAGGCCGCTGACGGGCCGGTCGGCGCCGCCCAGGCCGTCCCCGCCGTCCCCGGTATCGGTGGCGGCGCCGGGATCGCCGCCGCCGCGGAGTGTGTCACGGTGCGCCGCCGCCGTCCGGGCCGCCGCCGACCGGACGGCGCCGGCCACGATCTGGTCCTGGAGAGTGTCCCTGCTGGACTGCGCGCCGATGCAGAGGGCGCCGGAGACCAGCGCGTCCAGCCAGCTGGGGTCGACGTGGAAGAAACGCAGCGACTCCTGCGGCAGCATCCGCTCGTCGGGCACCAGGTGGGTGAACGGCACGGGACAGAGCAGCATGAGCCTGCCGAGCCACTGCGCGATGGGGGCGAAGTGTTCCTTGAGCCCGTCACCGTCGGCGAGGGCCTGGGTGAGGGCGGCGCGGGTGGTGCCGGACCGCAGGAAGTCCTCCAGCGCCTGGCTCGGGTCGGCCGGTGGCGCGGCCGGCGCGGGTGGTGACCACTGGGCGGCGGGTCTGCCCGGCGGCGTGCCGAGGGCGGTGAGCAGGTCGCTGTCGAGGAGGGTGCCGAACGCGGCCCGCGCGGACTTCGGCCCGGCACCGTCCCGCGGCAGGTGGTTGCTCGTGGCCTGGTGGTACAGGGTGTCGATGAGGTGCCGGGCGGCGTGTTTGAACTCGAGCAGGTGCTGGGCGAAGGCGGTGTCGGCTATGGCGAGCGCACGGCCGGTCTCGAACGCGGTGGCCAGGGACATGTCGAAGCTGCCCCAGGCGGGGTCGTAGCCGATGAGCGCGTCGGCGGAGGTGGCCTGCGCCGCCCGCGCGGTGGCCACGGGCACGACGGGGGTGAGCGGCCCCCGGTACCAGGCGTAGGTGGCCTCGCCTGAGCGGGTCAGGTACGGCAGCGGCAGGTAGCCGTCGTTGAGCCGCCGGGCCACCTGTCTCCGCGGGGCCGGGGTGCCGTCGGTGTCCTGGTACGGCGAGGCCGGCCGCAGCCACATCTCCTCGCGTGCGGCCCGGTCGCCGTCCGGGGTGCGGGTGAGACCTTCGGCGAGGTCGGCGAAGCCGGCCTGCCGGTCGGGGTAGGCCCAGAACGACCAGCTCGCGAGGGACAGCAGCGCCACCGACGTGCGCCCCTGGAAGTCCGGGTCGTCCACGAGGATCTTCTCGTGCCCTTCCAGGGAGACCAGATGGACGATGGTCCTGGTGGCCGTGGCGGAGCCGGGCGGGGCGGTGGCCGGGAAGCGGTTCGCGACGACGACGGCGAACAGCCCGTCCTCCTTGATGCCGAGGATGGCCCGGTCCCCGGTGTTGGCGCCCCGGCAGTGCGCCAGGAACCGCAGCTCCTCCAGCCGGGGCGCCACCGCGTGGAACTCGGTGGCCGCGACCTGGATGTACGCGCAGGGGTCGCCGTCACCGACATCGGCTTCCACGGCCAGGCCGGGTTTCAGCACGGCCGGGTCGTCGGCGAGGAAGTCGCCGACCGTGCCGGAGACGGTGCGGGCCGGGGCGGTCGTGCCGCCGACGAGCTGGTCGTCGGTGAGCACCAGCAGCGCCAGCCAGGGGGTGCCGGCCGGGGCGCCGCGCATGGTTCGTTCCCACGGCAGCATGGGGTCGCCGAGGACCAGGTGCGGCAGGACCTCGGCGTACCGGCCGCTGGAGGCGTCCGGCGGCTGCTTGGCGACCACCGCGGTGGTGTCGATCGCCACCTGCGGGCCACGGACGGTGAACTTCTGGACGGCGGTGAACGCTTTCCCGCCCTCAGGGCCGGTCCACAGCGTGTGGGTGACCTCGACGCGGTAGTCACCCGCGGGCAGGGCCGGCAGGTAGTTGTCGTGCAGCTCGATGTCCCCGACGGGAATGGTGTCGCGGGCGGGGTGCGGCGGGCTCTGGCTCACGTCCGGCTCCCCGGGGCCTGGGTCATGGGGGCCTGGCCGAACAGGTGGCCCGCGTCGGCCGCCAGGCCGGCCAGGGAGTCGTTGGGGCCGGTGAACAGCTTGGCGTCGGCCAGGGCCGCGTACACCTGGTCGCGGCCGTTCCTGGCGTCCCCGCGGTCGGCGCGGCCGATGAGGTCCACGCACGACGGGTCGGGGGTGAGGACGAAGTCGCCGTTGGCGGCCGGATGCCGGGGCAGCGGTGAGAGGCCGGGTGGCAGTTCGTCCTCGCTGTACTCGCTGAGCGGGAAGACCCCGCGCGAGGGGGCCAGCTCGGGCCGCGGCGCCTGGACGTCGAAACCGACCGGACGGCCGGGGACCACCTCGGCGGTGGGCCGGCCCTTGATTTCCTCCAGCACCGCCCTGAGCGCGCCGGCCGGGTCCTGTGACGAGGTGGGCGTGGCGCCCCACAGCGACGCGGGCAGGTTCCGGGTGCGGGCCGTCAGCGTCCAGCCGTCGGCCGGTGCGAGCTCGTTCTCGAAGTAGAGCTTCAGGCGGTGCTCGCCGATCAGCCCGCCGCGTTTCATGGGGCGCACGTCGACCAGGGGGCCGTCACCGGGCTCTTCGGAGTTCAACGGCGCGTCCCCCGTGCGCAGATGGCTGGCCGGGATCGCGGCCTGGGTGAAGAAACGCAGGTCGCGGGCGCGGACCAGCCACACCTTGCCGCCGTCGCCGGCGGCATCGTCCATGGTCTTGTCCAGGCCGCTGACCGCCGCGACGGTGACCATGTCCTGCGGTTCCGGCAGCATGGCGGCGAACTCGGGCCATCCCAGTGTCCTGTCGCCGGCTCCAGGGCGTCCGTGGCCGAAACGGACCGTGATGCTGAAGCACGCGATGTGGACGGTGACCGTGCCGCCCACCGGTGGTCCCCACAGCTCCAGGCCGGCGCCGACCGACACGCTGATGGTCTTGTGCACGAACAGGAAGTTGGCGGTGTACGAGGCCCCGACGCTCACCGAGATACCGGCGGTGAACCAGAACGGCCGCCACGACAGCAGCAGGTCCGCCTTCGCCGTGAACCACGCCCGGACGCCGCCCCCCTGGTAGACGGCGCTGAGCGCCGCGCCCGCCATCGCGCACGACGGCGTCACCGCCAGATACGCCCGCGCGGTGATCGACACGTTGCTGTTGACCGCCCAGTCGATGCCCAGCCGCGGTACCGCCGGGTAGTGGGCGGGCCGCGGGAAGGCCGGGTGGTAGCCGCCGAGGGTGACCACGAACTGGCCGGCGTCCGGGTTCGGCCCGAACCACACCGCGCAGGCGAACCCCCCGGTGAGATGGCAGTCGCGGGTCAGCACGTACGAGGCCGGGGACAGTTGCGCGGTCACTTCGAAGCTTCCCTTGGAGGGCCGGAGTACGGCTTCCAGGCCCAGTTCGGCGTAGACGTAGGTGCGGGTGGCGGACTCGGCCGGCAGCGGAAGCTGGAGGATCGCGGTCCCGAGGAGGGCGAGCACCAGCTCCTGGCCGAACTCCGCCGCGAGCAGCACCTTGGCGTTCACCACCTTGGCCGCGGTGAACTCCACCCCCAGCGCCAGCCAGTACGAGCCCTGCCGCGGGGCGATCCATTGCCGCGGCCGGCCACCGGCGACGGCCGGCTCACGCCCCTCCAGGACGTCGAGCACACGCGAGGGCTTGTTCCCGCCCGAGTCCGGCCCCTGCTTGTGCAGGGTCAGCAGCGGGAAGCCGGACACCTCCGTGGCGGCGGGCAGGGCCAGCTCCCGGTTGAACCCGAACCCGGCCATCAGCCCGGTGACCAGGATCGGCGGCAGCTCCAGCAGTGTCCCCTCGAGCTGGGCGAAGATGAACAGCGAGGGCTCGCCGTTCTTCAGTTGCGCGTAGGAGCCGACGGCCGCCAGGGAGTAGTTCGGCAGCACGAGCGTCGCCGTGCCGTCGTACTGGAACTCCACGGTGGGGGCGAGCTGGTCGCCGGGCAGGCGCAGCAGGGCACCGGAGATCTCCACCGGAGGGGCGTTGCAGGCCACGCCGACTCCGGAGAGGTCGAACGTCGGGGCGAACCTGTCCAGCGGTGAGCCGACCGCCAGCCCGTCGAACGACAGGGACAGCGGCCCCAGAGCGACCGCGGCGTCCAGCGCGAACAGCAGCACGTTGTGCTGGTACATCACGCCGATCCGGTTGATCTGGACGACGCCGAGCTTCTTCTGCACCGAGATCCATTGGACGGTGGAGGCCGGCGTGCTCGGCGCGCTGGGGCTGTCGGCGCCACCGGCCGGCACCGCGGGCGCGCTGGACTGCCCGCCGCCCCGGGACGCGGGCGCGTTCGCGGAGGGCACACCGAGGGCGACCGCCGTGGTCTCGTTCCCGGCCTTCAGCTCCGCCAGGGCCGCCACACCCGCTTTGAGCCCGGCCGCCGGGAGCGGCACCACCCGGGCCTGCCCGAGCAGCCCGTTGACCGACGTGACGTTCTCGGAGGTGAAGTCCGCGGAGCTGTAGAGGACCTGCAGGTTCTCCACACTCAACGTCCCCGCCTGCGACAGGAACCCGCCGACCAGGGGAAGCTGGGAGAGGTCGACGGCCGCCGACAGGTCGGCGCCGACACAGAACCGCGCCGGGCCGCCGGCGGGTTTCACCCGGACGAACTTGGCGTCCTTCAGGTCGATCCGCAGACTGTCGGGGACGTCCGCCGCCAGGTCGGCGGAGAAGTGCGCCACCCAGTCCCGCAGCACGATCTCGACGCCACCGTCGCCGCCGCTGAACGTGGCGGCGAGCATGTCGGCGCCGGACCTGTCCTTGTCGAAGACGACCTCGAAGTCGTGGCCGGCGACGTCCAGCGTCCCCGCGTACCGCGTTCCCGAACCGTCCCGGGTGACCGTCACCCCGAGCGAGGCACTGAGCTCGTCAGTGATCATCATATCGCCCTGCACCATGAAGTCGAAGACAGTCGCGCCGGCGAGGGTGGTGCAGGAGAACCACAGGCTGGTCAGCTCCAGGCTCCTGATCGGTTCAGGCACGTCCGCCAGGCCGAGGGCCGCGGTCAGCTCCGCCATGCCGAGATCCTCACCCGGCGTGAGACCGCCCCGGAAGGACCAGCCGCCCTTCTTGCCGAAACCCTTGGCGGCGAAGACGTCGATGCCGGACGACGAGCCGATCGCCACGGTGCCCCCGATGCTGACCACGAACGTCTCGACGGGGTCGTAGGACAGTTCCATGGACAGCGAAGCGATCGTGAAGGGGCCGAGCGACCACGAACCGGTGACCTTCATCCGGACCATGTAGGCGTGTCCGAGGGCGGCGGCGAACGACAGGTCGCTGATGGCCAGCTCCGCGGGCACCTCATCGGCGGGAATGCCGAACGACGCCAGCAGTGACCGGACGCCGATCGGCGTGCCCTCGCGAAGCGAACCGGTGACACGCAGGTCGGGAAGCCACAGCGCGATCTGAAGCGGAAGCCCCTTGACGTCGAGCGCGGCCACCACCGCCACGGACGACACCGTGTAGTGGCCGGCCGATCCGTCCTTCACCAGGCGGAGGTCGAACCCGGCGACCTCCCGGGGATCGAACCCGAACTCGCTCAACCCGCTCCGCGCGCTCTGCCACACCTCACCGGCGAAGCGCCTGCCCAAGCTCTCCAGCTCCGCGGCGAAGGCACCCGGCCGGGCCGGCCGCACCGCGGCCGTCAGCCGCCCGGCGCCGGCCGCGGCCATCGTCGAGGCCACCTCGACCTCGTCGAACGTTCCCCTCAGGGTGAGGGTCACCACACCCTCGTTCGTCACCGCCGCCGTCACGCCCGTCACCACGACGGTCACGCTCGCGCCGGCGGGCCAGGAGAACGACGCGCACGTCATGGAGAGCGTCAGCGTCGTACGTCCGTGGTCCACCTCCGCCCGCCCCGAACCGGCCACTCCCCGGCAGGAGCCGTCCGGGAACGTGCCGAGCATGTCCCGCAACCGCACCGGAAGCGCGGAGTCCGTGGCGCTCAGCGCCGGTGGACCACCAGAACCCAGGAAAGATGCTCTCAACGCGTCAAGATCGACGGAATTCTCCCCGCCCGGCCGCCGGTCATCCATACCTCACCGCCCGCCCCTTTTCTTGCCCGGTCTCGTGTTCGACGGGG
This sequence comes from Sphaerisporangium sp. B11E5, assembly GCF_039871875.1. Lineage (NCBI taxonomy): Bacteria > Bacillati > Actinomycetota > Actinomycetes > Streptosporangiales > Streptosporangiaceae > Sphaerisporangium > Sphaerisporangium sp. B11E5. The sequence continues at coordinate 23,303 of NZ_JBDPMD010000057.1, forward strand.
AGGTGCCCTGTGAGGTGACGCCCGGACGGCACAGCACTCCGCCGCCGATCATGTCCTTGGCGTCCTGGAGGGACAATGATTTACCGTTGCCGATGTTCACCGTGCCCTGGTTGTCACGGATCAACTGGGAGAGCTTGCTCCACTCGTTGACCGCGCTGCAGAAGTGGGGAAGGTCGGCGCGCACGGTTCCGCCTGAAGCGCCGGACGCGGAGCCGCTGGAATTGGGATACCCGTTCCAGCCGCCCAGGTTCCATACCTCCGAGAAGCTCATGCAGTACGGCTCGAACCGGGCCATCTCCGCGGTCACGTAGGCCACCACGTCAAATGCCTTAACGGCCTCCTCGACCCTCGACGGCTCGGGTCTCTTGTTTTTCCGCGGGTCGGCCCGGTAGGCGAGGAGGTCGTGTGAATATCTGTGGAGACCCCCCTCCAGTTGGCTCGCCAGCTTCCAGCGGCTGATCGACTCGAACGGCTTCGCCGGGTCCTTCGCCTGATGCGTGAAACGACCGTGCTCGATGGGGATGTGGTCCGCTTCCACGATTCTCGTCAGTCCGGCGGGTACGGTGGCGAGGTCCTTGCTGTCATTGTCCTTGCTGGCTGCCACATATGTGGGTCCACCGCCGGGTGCGGGGTCGTCGATCGTCCACCCCCTCAGATACAGGTCGCGCCTCGTGAAATAGAACTGTATCGATTTCTCGTCGTCCAGAACGACCTCGATGCGAAGAAAGCAGGTGGCCACGGTACAGGAGTCGTTTTTCTTGCACCTCTCGCAGCCAGTTATGTCATAGCCGTTGTACTGTGCTTGCATGTGCTTGATCAGGCCGAGGTACTGGTCATGGCTGGGCGCGCTGCCATCGGCGAGATTGAGCGAACTCGTCTCCTTGACGGCGTCGTCACCGGCAAGCGGCACCGCGCGGCCCCCTCCGATCGATCCCTCGCGTATTCGCATCCCGATCCGGACATCGATATCCTACGGGCGGTAGGAAGAAGTGTCAGGATCTTGATTTTGTCGCTCCAATATGCAGCCCGCAGGCAACAAGCATGATGCGGCTTCGCCGGTGCGCCGCGTTATGGCAGAGATGAATTTAAGGACGTGCGGCCGGTCGCATAAAAGGCGTGACCTGGCTCAGATGCCCGCTGTCCGCGTACAGGTCATCGCGGAGGCCCTGAGGTGGCCCCGGCCGCGACGGTGGGCCCCGCGAATCTGGTCGAACCTGCACAAGGACCTCACCGGCCCCACATCCCCCTGGAGACGGTGACGGACGGGGCACCCTCGATCGCGAGATCGCTCGGTGATGTCGCCCTGAGCCGGCGCGGCGCTGATTAGATGGACTTCTAATTTGACAGACATCTACTCTGGAGCACACACTGTTCGTGGTCCCCTGCTTAGAAGATTGTCTAAGTAGGTGTCGTCAGAGTGGAGAGGACTCCCGATGTCACGTGTACAGCTCGCGCTCCGTGTCGCCGACCTGGAAGGGTCGATCGTCTTCTACAGCAAGTTGTTCGGCGTCGAGCCCGCCAAGGTGCGGCCGGGGTACGCCAACTTCGCGATCAGTGAGCCGCCGCTCAAGCTGGTGCTGCTGGAAGGGGAAGCCGGTCAGGACACCCGGATGGACCACCTCGGGGTCGAGGTCGAGGAAGGGGACGAGGTCGCCGCCGCCACCCGGCGTCTGCAGGAGGCGGGGCTGGCCGCGTTCGAGGAGAAGGACACCTCCTGCTGTTACGCGCTGCAGGACAAGGTCTGGGTTCATGGGCCGGGCAACGAGCCGTGGGAGGTGTACGTGGTCAAGGCCGACGCCGATACCCTCGGCAGGTCGGCTGTCGCGGTGGCGGCCGACGGGGAGCCGGCGGTCGCGGCGGGGGCGGGCAAGCCCGGCTGTTGCTGAGTGGTTCCCTCTTTCGGGCCTGGCCGGAAACGCGCATCCCGGCCGGGCCCTGCCGCCGTGCTCAGAGGGAAAACTCCAGGAAATCGCAGCTACCAAGTGGCATTGATATCTGTCAATATCGGTTCGGGTGGCGCCGGAAGGGGCGCTCCGGGTCATGAAATGGCAGGCCGGCAGGTGCGGTACCGCGGTGCGTCGCACGGCATTAGCGGCCGGTCGTGTCAAGGGGGAGGCTTAACGTGCTCGACTCGTCAGTCCGTCTCGGCCGGATCGGTGATCTCCGATGAGCCCGGCGTTGCCGCGCAGGGCGCTGGCCGAATACCTGGGCACATTGCTGCTGGTGACGGTGGTGGTCGGGTCGGGGATCATGGCGCAGGAGCTTTCGCCCGGTGACGTGGGACTCCAGCTTCTGGAGAACTCGATGGCGACGGTCTTCGGGCTGGGGGTGCTGATCCTGGTGCTCGGCCCGATCTCGGGGGCGCACTTCAACCCGGTGGTCACGCTGGCCGACTGGTGGGTGCACCGCAGGCTCTCGCTTTCCGACGTGGGTGTCTACGCCGCCGCCCAGATCGCCGGGGCCGTCAGCGGGGCCGTGCTGGCCAACGCGATGTTCGGCAAGGCCGCCGTCAGCTGGTCCACGCACGACCGCTCGGCAGGGAACCTCCTGCTCGGCGAGGTGGTCGCCACCGCCGGCCTGGTGCTCGTCATCTTCCTGCTGGTCCGCGCGGGGAACGCCCGCCTGGCGCCGGCCGCGGTCGCCTCCTACATCGGCGCCGCCTACTGGTTCACCTCGTCGACCAGCTTCGCCAACCCGGCCGTGACCATCGGGCGGGCCTTCTCCGACACCTTCGCCGGGATCGCCCCCTCCTCGGTGCCGGGATTCGTCGTCGTCCAACTGATCGGCGGGGTGATCGGTCTCGCCCTGGTCGCCGGTCTGTACGGCCGGGACCCGGGCGTGGCGGAGCCGCGGCGCGTGGAGGCCGATCCCGTGCTCGCCGACCGCACGCGGTGATCCGGCGGAATCAGCCGACACGTATATAGCGTAATTCCGAAAATTATCGTTATGTTCGCGTAACACGGACTGTACGCACGGCTGGGCAATCTTGTAAAGCCTCTTGACCGTCGCCGTCGACCATTTTAGTGTGCACTCGTCAGCTACATCGATAGTTATCAATGTAGTTCATCCGGCCGAGATCGGGGGCGCTCCGTGAGAGGAAAGGAGCGCACCGCGTCCTCCACCACCTCTCATTCGACCCTGGCGGCGGACCCCCCTCGGGACTGGCGGGAATCGTACGTCTGGGCCACGCTCATCGGCCTGGGCATCGGCGTGCTGCTGTGCGTACTCAACGTGCTGGTCCTGTTCCGCACAGGTACGTCCTTCGGAGGGTCGGCGCTGGTGGCCGCGCTGGGCGCGGCGCTGCTCCGGGTGGCCGGGGCGCTCAGCTGGCAGGGGCTCTTCGTCGTCTTCTCCATCGCGTCCAGCGGGTACATGGCGACGGCCGCGCTGGACACCGGCATCGGGGCCGTCGTCCTGCGGGCCGGTGAGTTGCCGGCCTGGGGTTTCCTGGTGGTGCTGGCGATGGCCGCGAACACCGTGGGCATCCTGCTCGGCGGGCTCGTCGCGCGGACGCTGGTGGTCGCCGAGAAACTGCCCTACCCGACCTTGAAGCCGGCCATCACCTTGATGGCGTCGCTCAGCACCCCCAAGGGCGGGGAGGGCGACCGGCTCGGGCGCATGCTGCCCGTCGCCGCCGGCGTGGGCGCCGCGTCGGCGCTGGGGGTCGCCCTGTGGGGCCACGAGGTCACGCCGGAGATAACGGGCACCCATCTGGCCCTGGCCCTGTCGCCGCTGCTGTACGGGGTCGGGTTCCTCATCGGCCCACGGGCGTGCGCCTGGCTGGCGGCCGGCGCGGCGTACACCGTGATCGTGTGGGCGGTCCAGGACGGCGCGGCGGGCCGGCCTGTGGCGTACGCCGACCATCTGTCCTTCCCCTGGGTGCTCGCCGCCGGCGTCGGCCTCATCCTCGGCTACTCCCTCGCCGCGATCGCCCGGGTCCGCGGCCCGCTGGCGCGTTCCCTGCAGGGGGGCCGTCTGCTCCCGGGCCGTACCCGGTGGCTCGCCCTCGGCGCGCTCGTGGGAACGGCGCTCCTGGCGCTGATGTACCCGTCTCTTCTGCGGTACCTGGGCTACGGTCTGCTCGGCGTCGTGCTGCTCGCCGTGATGACCGTGTTCCTCACCCGGGCCGGCGGCGAGATCGGGCTGGTGCCGTTGTCCCCGGCGCTGTACTTCAGTGTCGTGGCCTTCGCCATGTCCGGCGCGGACCAGGCGGCGGCGGTGCTCATGGCGTCGACCATCTGCTGCGCGGCCCTGGCCGCGGTGTACTTCACCTACTCGGTGAAGGTCGCCCACGACCGTCCTGAGGGCCTGTCCGAGCCGCCCAGGCGCCTGACGGGCTGGACGCAACTGGCGGGCGGCCTGGCCGGCGCCGTGGTCGGCGTCCTGGTGATCGCGGTGCTCACCCGGGCCGGTGTGATCGGAGGGCATTCCTTCCCCGCCCCCGTGGCCACCGCGGTCCAGTTCGTGGACGCCACCGTCCGGGGATCGGCCGAATACCCCCTCACCGTGGCCCTCGCCCTGGCCGTCACGGGGCCGCTGGGCATGGGCCTGGCCTTCACCTCGGCCATGCCGACGATGATCGGCCTCGGCGTGCTGCTTCCCCCCGCCTACTCACTGACCCTCGCCGCCGGAGGCCTGACCCAGTGGCTGCTCGTCCGCCGCGACCCCGGCCGGCGCAGCGGCACGGAGGTCGTCGCCTCCGGCCTGATCATCGGCGAGGGCCTGATCACCGTGGCGGTGCTCATCGTGCGGGAGGTCCTGCGGTGACCCGCCACCTGGGGCGTGCGCCCCACCAACGACTCTCCTCGCCGCGTCGCGGCGGGGAGCGGGCCGGAGAGCGCGGCAGAGATCACGGCGGAGGAGGTGATACCTATGATCGCTATTTCCATGATCGAGAACGCCGAAGTGTCCGAGAAGCAGACCGACTGCTGCACCGCCATGCGCGGCCGGAAGAACCTCGACGTCGTGACCAGCATCATGGCGAACGACCCGGACGGCTGCGACTGACCGCAACCGACGGACCGTACGGCACGGGTATCCCCTGCCGCGCCCTCCAACCCCCGGCGACACCACGGACACCGTTTCTGGGAGACACACCATGCTTGTGAGCCCGAACACCGTCACCTTCTCGGTGGAGCTCCCCGAGGGCACTCTGGACCCGGCTTATCTCGACGAGAGCGGCAAGGTGAGCGTCCTGGCCAACGCGGTGTCCGGTTCGATGGACATCGTGACCCCGGCCGAGGTCGCCGCGCTGGAACGCGTGCGCGCCGGTGACGACGTCGACGGCGAGATCGTGGCCGGCCTGCTCCAGCGCGGGTACGTCTGCACCGACCCGGTCGAGGAGGAGGCGCGCTACCGCGCCATCGTCGACGGCTACTTCCAGGCGATCCAGGAAGCCCCGTTCCAGTTCATGTTCATCCCGTCGTTCGTGTGCAACCTGGCCTGCCCGTACTGCTTCGAGGGCGAGCTGACCACCAAGAGCCCGCGCATGGACGAGGAGATGATCGAGGCCGCGTTCGACACCATCCCGGAGATCCAGGACAGGCACCAGAACTCCGGCCCGCCGTACATCACGCTGTTCGGCGGGGAACCTCTGCTGGACACGCCGTACCACCGCGGCGCCGCCGAGCAGATCCTGCGCGGCTCCTACGACCGCGGCTACCCGGTCACCGCGATCACCAACGGCGTGGCGCTGGACGCGTACGTGCCGATGCTGCTCAAGTACGGCTGCGAGGAGGTCCAGGTCAGCCTGGACGGCACGCCGAGCACCCACGACACCCGGCGCGTGTTCCGCAACGGCAAGCCGACGTTCCACCTCATCGAGCGCGGCATCGACGTGGCCGCCGAGGCCGGCATCCGCGTGCTGATCCGGGTGCTCGTCGACGAGGACAGCGTGGACGACATGCCGCGCTTCGCGGAGTTCGCGCAGGCCAAGGGATGGATCGACCACCCGAAGATCCGCATGTTCAACGGCTTCACCAAGGCCATCACGTTCCTGTACGTCACCCCCGACCACCCCGAGGAGAAGCGCAAGAGCATGGTCAGGGGGGACGTCAAGTCCGGGCTCCAGGACGCCTTCTGGCGCATGGTGCAGGAGAACCCGCTGGTGGACCGCATGCTGCAGCCCGACCTGGCCCGCATCAGGTCGGCCGTCCTGGAGGGGGACCGCCTGCGGCCCAACCTGCAGGGATGCAGCGCCGGCACGAGCGTCGTCGCCTTCGACCCCAACGGCAAGATCTACGGGTGCCCGGAGACGGTGGGCCGCCCCCAGCACGCCTGCGGGACGTTCTACCCCGAGTTCAGCTACGCGGCCGGCTACCGGGATCCGTGGCGGCACCGCCACGTGGACACCGTGCCCATGTGCCGCGAGTGCAACGTGAAGCTGTTCTGCGGGGGCGGCGGCTGCCCCATCAAGGCATGGGCCGCCAGCGGCGGCGACTTCAACACCTGCTACTGCCCGAAGGTGTCCAGCATCACGACGCGCGTCGAGACCCAGTTGGCCTACCTGCTGCCCATGGCGCTGCGCCGGCGGCAGGAGCACGCGAACCGACCGGAAGGAGAAGAGGGAACGTGGGAGCAGATGACACGCGTGGGTTCGTTTCCCTGGATGAGCTGATCCGGCCGCGGCCGGTCGCCGAGCCGGACGCCTGCGGGTGCGCCCCGGAGTCCGCCGACCAGGCGGCGGGCTGCTGCGCGGCCCCGGCCGACCAGGGGCCCGTTCCCGTCGAGACGCACGTCAAGAAGCGCTATGACGCGCTCGCGGTGCAGGGCACCAGCACGCTGTGCTGCTCTCCCACGTCGGTGTACACCCCGGAGGAGCTCGCCGATATCCCCGGCTGGGTCCTGGAGTTGTCCAGCGGCTGCGGCTCTCCCATGAACGCGGTCGCCCTGCGCCCGGGGCAGACGGTCGTGGACTTCGGCTGCGGCGCCGGCCTGGACCTGCTGATCGCCGCGCGCAGGGTGGGCGAGACGGGCCGGGTCATCGGCGTCGACGCGTCGATGCAGATGGTCAGGACGGCCCGGCGCGCGGCCAAGGAGATGGGCCTCACCAACATCGACGTGCGGGTCGGCGACATCCGGCGCCCGCCGGTGCGCGACGCCAGCGTGGACGTGGTGATGAGCAACTGCGTCCTCGGCATGTTCCCCGACAAGAAGGAAGTGCTCCACGCGGTCGCCGCCGTCCTGCGCCCGGGCGGTGTGGCGGTGATCTCCGACGTCGTGTACTCCGACGACGGCCCGCCTCCGGCGGACGTGGCGGCCAGCGACTCCGCCGGCGCGGAGGAGTTCGCCCGGTGCGTCGTCGGCATGACCGAGAGCCAGTACCGGGAGCTGGTGCTCGGCGCGGGCTTCGGCAGCGTGGAGATGCGCAGCGACGGGCTCGTCCCGTACCGCGACGGCGCACAGGTCACCAGCGCCATGATCTTCGCCTACCGGGACGACAGCCCCGCGCAACCGTGCTGCTGACCAGCGGCTCACCCGCGCTCTTCCGGGACGCCGGCCTGCGGGCGGACGACTACGCCGAGGTCCGTGTCGAACGTGCCAGGACCGTCGACCTGGTGTGGCGCGGCGACGGCCTGGAGAGCAGCGTGACCAGTCGTGACGAGGGGTGCTGTGCCCGGGTGATCGGCGGGGCGGGGTCGGCGTTCGCGTCGAGCACCACCATGGACGCCGGGCCGGTGCTGCGCAGGGCCGCGCGCGACGCCGTGGAGCTGGGGTGCGCGGCGGGACGTCTCGCCGCGCACCGGCCGTACCAGGACGATCGCCCCGGTGAGGCCGGTGAGCCCGCGGAGACGGTCGACGTGGCGGAGAAGATGGAACTGCTCGGCGCCTATCACGCGGCGGCGCTGGCGGCGCATCCCGGCGTGACCGGCGCGCTGGTCTACTACCGCGAGTCGGTCGCGGACGTGGAGCTGTTCACCAGCGAGGGGACCGGCGTCACGTATCGGCGCAGGGACCTGACGCTGCAGATCACCGTATACGCCGACGGCGGCGCCGCGCGGACCGCCGGCTCGGTGTCGGCCGGCAGCGGCGGCGACTTCTCCGTGGTGCGCGGTCTCGCCCCGGACGTGGAGGCCGCCGTCGCGACCGCCGTGGACCTGCGCGGCGCCCCCGTCGTCCAGCCCGGGGATTACGACGTGGTGTGCGACGGCCCGCTGGCCGGCATCTGGGCGCACGAGACGATCGGGCATCTCGCCGAGGCCGACCACCACCTCGGGGACGCGCGTCTGCAGCGGTCCCTGGCTCCCGGCCGCCGGCTCGGCCCGTCCATGCTGACGATCACCGATCACCCCGGACGACCCGGTGCGCGGGGGTTCGTACCGGTGGACGACGAGGGGACGGCGGGGAGTCCGGTGGAACTGCTGCGCGAAGGGGTCGTCACCCGGCCCCGGCTGCACGACCGCTCCACCGCGGCGGCCTTCCGTGAGGCGCCCACCGGCAACGCCAGAGCCCTGAGTTTCCGCCACCCGCCACTGCCCCGGTTGCGGACGATCGCCGTCGCCCCCGGCGCCGCGACCGAGGAGGAGATGATCGGCGGTGTGGCCCGCGGGCTGCTGGCCCGCGGCGTGCTCGGCGGGCAGACCGACCGCGCCGGTTTCACCTTCCTGCCGGCGGAGTGCCGGGAGATCCGCGACGGCGAGGTCCGCGGCCGGGTCAGAGGCGTGGTGCTGTCCGGTGACGTGCTGGGCGCCTTCGCGGCCATCGACGCGATCGGCCGGGAGCAGTGGCGCGGCGACACCTCGGCGAGCTGCGGCAAGCAGGGCCAGAACCCGCTGCCGGTCAGCTCCTGGGCCCCCGCGCTGCGATTGCGAGGCATGCGTGTCAACTCTGGCTGACCGGCTGGACCAGGTCGGCGCGGCGGCCGCGGCCCGTGCCGCGCACTGGGAGATCCTGGTCGTCGAGCGCGACGACACCGTGGTGGAGGTCGGCTCGGGTGTACCCGATCTGGTCAGGTCCGCGCACGAGACGGCGCTGTGCCTGCGGGTGCACCGCGACGGCCGGGTGGGCACGGCCACCACGACGTGCCTCGACGACGTGGACGCGCTGGTCGGGGACGCTGTGCGGAACGCGGCCCACGGCCCCCCGGCGTCACCCGGCCGGGCCACGGGGAGGAACGCCACACCTGAGGCCGCTCCGGCGTCCGCCGCCGATCAGGGCACCCGGTCCGTCCGGCTCCTGGCCGAGGAGCTGGGTGCCCTGCAACGCGCCGCCGGGCTGACGGTGCACGGCACGGTGACCCGGACAGAACAGGCGGTGCACCGTGCCGCCCCGGACGGCCGGACCACGACCTGGGACCGTTTCTTCCACATCGCCGCGCTGGCGGAAGGGGCGGCCGTCCAGTTGCCCTGGACCGGCTGGACCCGGACGCCGGTGCTGCCGGCCGCGCTTCCCGCGTGGCTGGAGGCCGCGGCCGGCTGGGACGGGCTGCCCGCCGCCGACGCGCCCTCCGGTGACCACGACGTGCTGCTCGCCCCGTCCGCGGTGCACACCCTGCTCACCCCGCTGGTCACCGCGCTGAACGGCACCGCCGTCACCGCGGGCCGCTCGTTCGTCGCCGGGCACCTCGGCGCGCCGTTCCTGCACCCCTCGATCGGCCTGGACGACCACCCCTCGGTGCGGGCCGCGCAGGACGAGGAGGGCACCGGCGGCCTGGCCTGGCCGGGCAGCGACGACGACGGCGTGCCGTGCGCGCCGCTCACGCTGGTCGAGCGGGGTGTCCCGGTCCGGGCCTACCACAGCGTCCGTACGGCGGCCGCGTGCGGGACGGCACCCACCGGGCACGGGTTCCGGGGCAACGCGCTGCGCCGCACGGTGCTCAAGCCGGCCACCCCGGTGCTCAACGGCGCGACGCTGTCCGCGGAACCCGCCGACGTCGGTACGTTCGACGAGCTTCTGGCCGGCGTCCGCGAGGGGGTGCTCGTCGAATCGCTGATGGGCGGGCACCAGCGCGCCGGCCTCTCGCCGGTCGTCGAGGGCAGGCTACGGCTCGGGTTCCTCGTCAGGGACGGACGGGTGGCCGGGATCCTGCGGCAGCGTCCCGTCGCGCTGGACCTGCGTGAGGTGCTCGGCCGCCGCTTCCGCGCGGTCAGCGACCGCCGGTGGGCCGTGAGCAGGATCTGGTCGGGCCGCATGCCGTTCGTCCTGGCCGGCGGGGCATGACGCGAGGAGCGGCCGATGTATGACGTGATCGTGGTCGGCGGCGGGGTCACCGGGGCCGCGAGCGCCGCCCTGCTCGCCCGGGAGGGGATGCGGGTCCTGGTGTGCGACCGCACCCGGCTGCCCGCCCCGGCCGTCTCCACCCACTTCTTCGGCCCGACGACGTTGTCCTTCCTGGACGACCTCGGCGTGCTCGACGAGGTGCTCGCCACCGGCGCGCCGCCGCTGAGGCGCTGGCACCTGGAGGTCGAGGGCGGGTACTACGGGGCCCCCATGCTGCCCCGCTCGCCGTACCACTACAACCTGTGCGTCCGCCGGGAGACCCTCAGCGCGGTCCTGCTGCGCGCCGCGAGCCGGCACGGGGCCGAGATCAGGGAACGCCGCCCGGTGCGGTCCCTGCGCCGGGACGGTGACCAGGTCATCGGGATCGAGGGCGCGGGGTGGTCGGAGAAGGCCAGGATCGTCGTCGGGGCGGACGGGCGGGGATCCCCGACCGCCCGTCAGGCCGGCGCGGCCACGACCTTCGACGCCGGGGCCATGCGCTGCACGTTCCACGCCTACTGGGAGGACGTCGCGCCGCTGCCCGCGCCCGCGCTGGAGCTGTGGCACGACGGCGGCCACGTGCTCCAGGCCGGCCCGTGCGACGGCGGGCTGTGGGTGGTGATGTTGTCGGCGCCCGTGGGGGAGTACGCCGCCCTCCGGGGCGACGAGGGGTACGAGCGCCGGCTGCGGGCCATCCCCGCCATGGCGGACCGGTTGCGCTCGGCGCGGCGGGTCTCGCCCGTGTACGCGTCCAAGAGCCTGCGGAACTTCCACCGCGATCCGGCGGGACCGGGCTGGCGGCTGGCGGGCGACGCCTACTGCCACAAGGATCCGCTGTTCGGCGCGGGCATCACCGATGCCTGCGTGGCGGCGCAGGCCCTCGCCGCCACGGTGCCCCTCGCGGTGGACGGCGACACGCCGCAGGCCAGGGAGCGCTACGCGACGACCTTGGACGACCGCGTCGGGCGCAAGGTCCGCGCGGGCCTGGAGGGGCTGCGCATCGACCCGCCGGAGCCCGGCCAGCTCGCGTGGATCCGCGGAGTGCTGGCCCATCCCGGGCTGGCACTGGAGATGACCCGCCGCTGCTCGGAGCTGTTCGCCGGGCTGCCGGAGGACCGGCGTGCCTTCTGGCAGCGTGTCGCCGACGGCGCCTCTGAGGTACTCGGCCTGCCCCCGGCGGCCTCGGTGGATCCGTCGTGACCACCGTTCCCGGGTACCTGGCCGGGCACGTCGAGGATCTCGTGGCGCTCCAGGCCCGGGTCGCCCACGCTCGCTGGCTGGCCGCGACGGGGCAGAGCGAGGACGCGCCGCCGCCCGAGAACGGCCCCCCCTGGCTGACCGACGGCGGGCTCGTCCTGCGGGCACTGGAACGGGGGGACCTGCACTACGCCGGGGAACTGGTCCTGTGGTACTTCCGCGTCCGGCTGGCGGGGGCGACCGCGCGGCTGCGGCGGCTGCAGCGCACCGTCACCGCCGAGGCCGGCGGCGAGGCGCTCACCCACGGGGAACTTGTCGCCCTCTCGCGGACCGTCACCGACGACCGGCGGCGCGCCGAGGTCCTGGCCGCGCTGGCGGACGTCGGCGAGCGGCTGCGCGAGGGCCGGCGGCGATGGCTCGACGCGTACGCCGAGGCGCGGGCCGAGCTGGGGTTCCCGACGCACGCCGCGCTCGTGCGGGCGTTGCACCCGGAGGTGGACCGGTTCGTCGTCCACGCCCGGGACTGGCTGGACGCCACGCGTGCCGCGTTCCTCCGGCGATGGGACGGCCGGCGGGCCCGCGACGCGCTCTCCACCCCGTCCATGGGGGACGCCCGCCTCGTCGCCGCACGCGCCGTCATGCCCGGCGGCGCCCGGGGCGCACTCGAAAGCGTCCGTTCCACCGTACGGGAGTGGGGCTTCGGGAGGTGCTGGGAACGGGTCCTCGTCGATGACGCCGCACGGCCCGGCAAGTCGGGCACGGCGTTCTGCTCGCCGGTCGCGCCGCCGGTCGACGTGCGGGTGTCCACCACGCCGGGCACGACGCTCGGCCACTACGTCACGCTGCTGCACGAGGCCGGGCACGCGCTGCACTTCACGGCCGGCACCCGGCACCCCGCCGACCTGTGGCGCACGCATCCGGCGCTGACCGAGGCGTTCGGCTTCACCCTGGAACGGGTCGTCCTGCGGCCGGACTGGCAGCGGCGCCACCTCGGCGTCACGGTGGACGCCGAGGCCGTCGAGCGCCTGGCCTTCGCCCGGGAGCACGTCCGGCGGCTGGTGGCGACCAGCCTCTGCTTCGAGATGGCCGTGCACGACGGCCACCCGGACCCGGCCGCCGAGTACGTGCGCTCGTACGGGCGGGAGTTCGGCGTCGCGATGGACGGAGGGGCCGCGTGGGACCGCATGCAGACGTACCTGGAGGGCAAGCCCTGCTACCCGCTGGTGTACCACCAGGCGTTCACGCTGCGGGAGGCGCTGTGGGAGCACCTGGCCGGGCAGGCGGGGGAGCGGTGGTACGCCGGCCCGGACGCCGGCCGGGCCATGCGGGCGCTCTTCCGGGTGTTCGCCGCCGGCGGCGGGGTGGAGGAATGGTTCTCACCCGGCGGCGTCCCGCTCGGACAGGTCCACGGCGACAGCGAGCTCGGCCCTGGCCTCGCCGACCAGCCTGACGAGCCGGCCCACGGCCAGCCGGTCGATCATGCTCAGCGTGCGCCGTGAGACCGACCAGGAGGGGAACATCCGTACGGCGACCGTGCGCGCCGGTTCCCGGTCTCCCGCGGCGGCCAGCAGCGGCGGGATGTCACGCGCGTAGCGCCGCGCGAACGGCGCGAGCAGGTGGTGGTGCGCCGGGTGGGCGAAGCCGTCGGCCAGCGCGCGGACCTGTGCGACGCTCTCGCTGCCCAGGACGGTCGTCCACGCCCACTCCTTGGCCTCCGCGGTGGGCGCCGACGCCTTGAGCCGCTCGGCCCACCGTTCCCCCGCGACGGGGAAGGCGCCGGCGACCTCGTCCAGGGGCTCACCGTGCGCGACCAGGGCCCGGGCGAGCCTGCGGCGCAACGCGTCGTCCACGCCGATCGGGGCGGCTCCGTGGAACCAGCCCCGCACCGTGTCGACGTGGCCGGGCGTCAGCGCCGCGTCCGCGACCGCCCGCGCCGCCGCCAGCCTCCGGTCCGCGTCGCCGTCCGGGGCGTCGACGACGTCCAGCAGACGGTCCACGTGCGCGGGCCAGCCGTGGGCACGGGCCCACCCTTGCTCGGTGTAGGCCGTCAGCAGGGTCGCGACCCGGACGAGCAGCCGCTGGACCACGCCGATCTGCGTCTCCGCCGCCAGACCGCCGAGGACCATCGCCAGGAACCGCCGCGGCGGCAACTCCCCGTGCCGGACCATGTCCCACGCCGCCGTCCAGCAGAGCGAGCGCGCCATGGGGTCGGTCAGCCGGCCGATCCGGTGGACGACCGTCTCGACGGAACGCGGGTCAAGGACGATCCGGCAGTACGTCAGGTCGCCGTCGTTGGGCAGCACCAGCGCACCGGATCGGCTGCCGACGAGCGCGTCCACGCCGGTGCGGGGGCCGTCGGCGTCGAGCTCGTGCCGGCGCACGGGCACCAGGTCGCCGTGCCGGTCCTCCGCGTAGACGCCCACCGCGAGACGGTGCGGCCGGGGCGACCCACCCTGGAGCAGCGCGAAACGCGTGAAGCATCCCGACTCGTCGACGTCGAAGTCCGCCCGTAGCTCGGTGAGCCCGGCCGTCAGCAGCCAGGCGTCCGCCCAGGCGGTCAGGTCCTGCCCGCCCGCCGCCGACAGGGCGCCGAGCATCTCCGCCCGGCCGGCGGTGCCGTACGCGTGGTCCGCGAAGTAGCGCCGCATGCCCTCCAGGAACCTGCCGAGCCCCAGGCGGGCCACGAGCTGGCGCAGCACACTCGCGCCCTTGTGGTACGTCAGCGCGTCGAAGGCCGATCCGGCGGCCTCCACGTCGGGCACGCCGGCCACGACCGGGTGGGTGGACGCCGACTGGTCCAGCAGGTAGGCACGGGCCTTCTTCCCGGCGGCGAAGTCGGCCCAGGCGCCGGCGTCCCCCGTGAGCCGGGTCAGCGCGTGGAGGCCCGCCCAGGTGGCGAACGCCTCGCTCAGCCACAGGTCGTCCCACCAGCGCAGCGTGACGAGGTCGCCGAACCACTGGTGGGAGATCTCGTGGAAGATCATCTCGTCCCGCCGGCGGTGCGCGTACCGGGTGACCGCGCGGTCGAACACGAAGGTCTCCGCGGCGAGCACGCAAGCGGCGTTCTCCATGGCCCCGAAGGTGAACTCGGGCACGAAGCACAGGTCGAGCTTCTGGAACGGGTAGGGCGTCGCGAACGCCTCGGCGAAGAACGCGACCCCCGCCCTGAGCCGGTCCAGCAGGACGGCCGGGTCGGCGTGCTTCGCCAGGGAACGCCGGGAGTGCACCCCGAGCGGCACCGCGCCCTCCTGGTCCGCCGTCCACGACGCCCACGGGCCCGCCGCCACGGCCACCAGATACGTGCTGATCGGCGGGGTCGGCGCGAACCTGTGGACCCCCGCCTCCGGCCGGTGACCGGGCGGGGCGTTGGAGAGCACGGTCCATCCGTCAGGCGCGGTCACGCTGATCTCGAAGGGGGCCTTGAGGTCGGGCTGGTCGAAGCAGGCGAACAACCGGGGGGCGTGGCCGGGCTGCAGGTGGCTGTACACGTACACCTGCTGGTCGGCCGGGTCCGTGAACCGGTGCAGACCTTCACCGCCGGTGGAGAAGTCGTAGTCCGCGTCCACGGTCAGTTCGTTGCCGGCGGCCAGATCGGGCAAGGGGATCCGTCCCGAGCCGTCGTACTCGACCGGTCGCCCGTTGAGCACGGCGGAACGGACCCGCCGGGGACGGGCGTCCACCCAGCTCGAGGTGCCGGGCCGGGCGCAGGTGAAGCGGATCGTGCTCCTGGAACGGAACACCGGCTCCCCGGCCTGACTCAGATCGAGGTGGAGGTCGTAGGAACACACGCGCAGCAGGGCGCCGCGCTCCATCGCCTCGGCGTGGGTCAGCGGAGGGAACGGTATGACGGGACCTCCTGTGCGGAAGGGTTGTCTAGACTCGGGGTGATGCGGCCGGGTGGGTCACACCCGGGGCGCTTAGGGAGAGGACCCGATCGCCATGGCCGAGCACGACGTGCCCGTGCTGCTGCCGCATGAGGAGCTTCCTCCGGTCGCACCCGGCGTGCCGCGCCCCGTGCGGGTGACGGAGCCGCTGACCCGGGAGCAGAGCATCGCGCTCGCCGCGGGCTTCAAGGCGCTCGGGGATCCCGTGCGGCTGCGGTTGCTTTCCCTCGTCGCCTCTCACCTCGACGGCGAGGCGTGCGTGTGCGATCTCGTCGGGGCCTTCGACCTCACCCAGCCGACCATCAGCCATCACCTCAGGGTTCTCCGGGACGCCGGGCTGGTCACGTCGACGCGCCGGGGCACCTGGGTCTACTACCGGGTCGTGCCTGAGGCGCTCACCGCGCTGACGAACATCATCGCCCTGCCTTCCGCCGCCGCGGGACAGGGATATTCAGCGGGCGGTCGTGCACCGGTGCGGTCACCACGGGAAATGATGCGCGAATAACGCCGCACATGAGTATCACCTGAATGATTGTAGCACCTGTATTGACGCTCATCAATACCGTATTCCGGGCAGGTTCCCGTGAAATTGTTAATACTTTATTGCCTGTCGTCAAGACTCTTGACCGTGCGGAATAGAGGTTGTTAGCTGGCAGCCGACACAGACGGCGGACCGGTCACACCATCTCCCCACCTTTGACGCGAATGCTCACTCATGCCGTGCCATGCGGCGATATCTGTACGGATCACCGTTACCAGAAGTGAGGCGAACGTCGGTTGATCACCTTCATGACCTTGAGTGGATTTCTCGGGGCGGGCAAGACCACCACTCTCGTCGCGGTCGCGAAACATCTCCAGTCGCAGGGCCGCAAGGTCGCGGTCGTCACCAACGACCAGGGCACCGAACTGGTGGACACCCAGCTCGCCAAGGCCGCGATCGCCGAGGCGGGCGAGGTCACCGGCGGATGTTTCTGCTGCCGGTTCGAAGACCTTCTGACCGTCGCGCAGCGCTTGGTGGACGACCACCGGGTGGACACACTGCTCGCCGAGGCGGTGGGCAGTTGCACCGATCTGCAGGCGACCGTCATCCGGCCGCTCAGCGCTCATTATGGTGAACGTTTCACGCCCGTGCCCCTTCTGGTGATCGTCGAACCGGAAAGGCTTCACGCGCTCCGTACGTCGCTGCCGCTGGACGACACGGAATCGGACATGTCCTATCTGTTCGGCAAGCAGTTGCAAGAGGCCGATGTGATCGCCCTCAACAAAACCGACCTTCTCGACGCGGCCGAAGCCGCCGCCGTCATCGCGGACCTGCGCGAGCGATACCCCACGGCCACCGTGCTCGGCTACTCGGCGAAATCCGGCGAGGGGCTGGAACGACTGGTGTCCGCGTGGCTGGGCTCGGCCCCCGCCGGGCGCGGTCTCGACATCGACTACGACCGCTACGCCGACGCCGAGGCCGCGCTGGCGTGGCTGAACCTCAGCCTGAACGTGACGGCGGTGGAGGGCTTCGACCCGGACGCCTGGGCCCGCGCGCTGCTGGAGCACCTGTCCGCGACTGCCGCGCGCACCGGCTGGATGATCGGCCACGTGAAGGTCAGCCTCGAGTCCGCCGGTGACCTGAGCAAGGTGAGCGTGACCGCCGGCGGCGCCGCGCCGACCGTGGACGCCGTGGCGGGCCGGGCGTTCACCGAGGCGGAGGTGCGGATCAACGCCCGCGTCGCGTGCGAGCCCGCCGAGCTCGACGCCGCGGTGGCCGCAGCGGTGAAGGAGGTGGCCGCCGCCACCGGCACGTCCGCCGTCCAGAGCGCCGGCGTCCCGTCGTTCAAGCCCGGCTACCCGCGTCCCACCTACCGGATTCCCGCCGCGGCGGGCTGAGTGCCCCTGGCCGGCCGGGCATCGGGCCCCGGCCACCCATGGACGCTCCGCCCTTCATCGTCTATCGTCGATTATCGATGAAAGGCGACGAAGGGCTGTTGGCGCGGGCCGAGGCCGAGGAGTACGCGAGCTGGTTCAGGGCGCTGGCCGACGCCACGCGCATCCAGCTCGTGTCACTGCTGGCCAGGCGCCGTGAGCCGATGACCGTCGGCGAGATCGTGGCCGCGTCCGGGGTGGGGCAGTCGACCGTCTCCCACCACCTGAAGATCCTGGCCGAGGTGCGCTTCGTCCTGGTCGAGCGGCGCGGCACCGCCGCGTTCTACCGGATCAACGACACCTGCGTGCGTTGCTTCCCCACCGCAGCCGACGTGGTCATGGGCAACCCGGTCCCCGCCGCCCCCACCTGCGACTGAGGAGGCCGCCGTGGCCCACGAGGAGATCGTCGACCGCTACTCCAGGCTCGCCAGGACCGCGATGACCGGCCGGTCCGTCACCGACTGCGACTCCGGCTCCTTCGACGACGGCTGCTTCGGGGCGGCCGGCTACGACGACACCGCCGCCCTGCCCGAGGGCGCCCTGCGGGCCAGCCTGGGCTGCGGCAACCCCGTCGCCGTCGCCGACCTGCGTGAGGGCGACACCGTGCTCGACCTCGGCTCGGGCGGCGGGATCGACGTCCTGCTGTCCGCCCGCCGCGTCGGCCCCACCGGCAAGGCCTACGGCCTGGACGCCAGCCCGGACATGCTGAGCCTCGCCCGCGACAACGCCGCGCAGGCCGGCGTCACCAACGCCGAGTTCCTGCACGGCACCATCGAACACGTCCCCCTGCCCGGCGGCACGGTCGACGTCGTCATCTCCAACTGCGTCATCAACCTGTCCGACGACAAGGCCGCCACCCTGGCCGAGGCGTTCCGCGTCCTGCGCCCCGGCGGCCGCTTCGGCGTCAGCGACGTCGTCACCGAGGACACCGCGCCCGACGAGGACCTGCGCCGCCGCACCGAACACCGCATCGGCTGCACCGCCGGCGCCCTGACCGTCACCCAGTACCGCACCCTGCTGCTGGACGCCGGCTTCATCGGCGTCACCGTCACCCCGACCGCCGACCACGGCGACGGCGTCCACTCGGCCATCGTCCAGGCCACCAAGCCCCTCGTCGCCCCCGGTCTCGAGATCCGCCCCATGCGCGACACCGACGCCGACCAGGTCCTGCACGTCTACCAGCTCGGCCTCGACACCGGCCACGCCAGCTTCGAGACCACCGCCCCGGCGTGGGACAAGTTCAGTGCCGCCCGCCTCGGCCACCTGCGCTACGTCGTCACCGACACCCGCACCGCCCAGGTGGTCGCCTGGGTCGCCGCCTCCCGCGTCTCCGCCCGCCCCGTCTACGCGGGCGTCATCGAACACAGCATCTACGTCCACCCCGGCCACGGTTCCCAAGGCATAGGCCGCGCCCTCCTGACCGCCTTCGTCGCCGCCAGCGAGGACGCCGGCATCTGGACCATCCAGTCCGGCGTCTTCCCCGAGAACACCGCCAGCCTGGCCCTGCACCGGGCGGCCGGCTTCCGCGTCCTCGGCACCCGCGAACGCATCGGCCGCCATCACGGCGTCTGGCGCGACGTCCTCATGATCGAACGCCGCAGCCCAGTCGTCGACGCCTCATGACACCATCGATCGCCGGCGGCGGGCCCCAAGAGTTCGGGTACGGGTTTCTCCTCTGCCGGCCTTCCGGCGCGCTCAGCCCTTGGGACGCTGCTTGATGCCCGCCTCCAGCAGGCCGACCATCTCGGCGATGCGCCGCGCCCGTATCCCGGGCCGGCCCTTGGTGCCGTCGATCCAGCGCAGATAAGCCCGCCGGTAGAACTGGGCGAGCGAATCGAAGAACGCGCCCGCCGCGGGGCTGGCCTCCAGCGCCGCGGCGATGTCCTCGGCGAGATCGGCCCGCTGCGGCCCCTCGGGCGCCAGCACCACGCTCACCCGCGTGCCCGGCTCCAGCCCGCACCGCAGCCAGGCGGGGCCGAGGAGGAAACCGCGTTCCCCGTCGTGCTCGGTGATCACCGCGCGGACACCCATCCCGTTGATCGTGCCCGTCACATGGTGCGACGGCTTGGCCGTCCAGACCAGGTCCGGGTCGAACGGCACCGGGACGAACATGCGGCCTCGCCCGCCCGGCCGGCTGTCAGCCGTGTACTGCTGCTCCACGCCCTCGATACTGCCACGGCGGACGAGCCGGGCGAAGCGAAGGCAGCCCGCGAGGAGCCCGGCAGCCGGGAGGTCATCCGTGCTCGGCGTGTGCCCCGTGGTCGGAGACCTGAGCGTCGAACCAGGCGTGCAGTGCGGTCACCAGGCCGCTGTCGGTGGTGGTGTAGACGATCTCGGCACCTGCGGAGCTCTGGGCGTAGCGGATGGTGACGCGGCGGTGTCCTTGCTGGAGTTCGCGCAGCCCCGGCATATCGGTGCCGTGGATGGAGGCGGGGTCGCCGTAGTCACCCTTGCTGAAGCCGGCCGCCTCCTCGGTGAGATGCCGGCGGATGAGGGTGATCTGCCGGGAGTCGTGAGGGTCGTCGGCGGTCACCGTCTGGACGCCGCCGCGGGAATTCTTGGTGAACCGATGCGTGGTGCGCTCCAGATCGAACGGCATCACCTGCCGGCCCTTGGCGGCGATCGCCGCCTGGCGCCCGGCCGGCGCGTGCTGCTCACGATCCAGGAGCGCATGACCGGCGAAGGCGAGCACGAGGACGGTGAGCGCGGCGGTGAACAGCCACAGACGTCGGCCGCTACGTCTCATCACTGGCCTCCGTGAGGATCTCCAGGGCGCGCAGCACATTGGCGCGCTCACCCGGGGGAACACGATCGAGAACGGCCGAGAAGCGCTCCGCCCGTGCCCGCGCGAGCTGTGCCGCCGCGTCCACGCCCATAGGGGTGAGCCGGATCACCACACCTCGCCCGTCGTCGGGAGCCGGGGCACGTTCGGCCCACCCGCGGTCGATGAGCTGCCCGACCAGACGACTGGTGGTGCTCTTCTCCAGCCGCAGCCGATGAGCCAGATCGTTCTGCCGCAACGCACCATCCCTGGCCAGTTCCCCCAGAGCATGGGCCTCCGACACCGGCACGGGCCGCCCACAGGGAGTCCGATCAGGCTGATGAAGACCGAAGGCCCGCACGAACCTTCCCACGGCCTCCTGCAGTCGTAGCTCTTCCGACATGGTTCGACTATACAACCAGATTGGTTGTATCGCACAACCACTTGCCGTCGGTGTCCACCACTGGGCGGTCCTCGTCCGCCGGGGCGGCGCAGGCATCCTGGCCCGTGACCGTCACGGAGCTCCGTGCCCTCGCGCGTGGGGCTCCGTGACGGTCAGCGGCAGGGCGGCGCCGGGAAGGGCTGGGCCGGCGCCGCGGTGGTCTCAGCCTCCGATCGCGGGTGCGGTCTCGAGGACGGGCTCCGGTGCGGTGGACGGTCTCGTCGTCGTGAGGAGGTCCACCAAGTGGTCCGCGATGGCGGAGATGGTGGGCTGCTGCCAGAGCAGGGTCGCGGGGAGGCGGCAGCCGAAGCGCTTCTCCAGGCGGCGTCTGACCATGACGGTCATCACCGAGTCCAGGCCCTGTTCCACCAGGGGGCGCCGGAGCGCCAGGTCCTGCGGGGTGAGTCTCATCACGGAGGCGATCTCCGCGCGGACCTCGGTCAGGGCGAACTCGCGCAGGTCCTCGGGCGGGAGGCCGGCGAACGACTCCGCGGGCTCCTGGAGCTCGTCCTCGGCCGCGGCGGGGGCGTCGATCACCGGGTAGCGGAGGCCGGACAGGTGGCCCACCACGCGGCCGTCGGGGGTGGCCAGGAGGGCACGTACCGTGTCGTCGCCCGCCGGGTCGACGGCCGCATCGATGATCACCGTCTCCGGCGGGGCGCCGGTCAGCGTCAGCTCGTCGATGTGCACCACCATGCGGAGCACCGGGTCGCCGGGGAACACGCACGGGGCCACGGACATGACCGCGTCCAGCGCGGGGGCCCAGGTCGGAGGAGCCTCGGCGGGGTGATCGGTGTGGACCGTGGCGCGCAGAACCCCGTCCCCGCTCAGCAGCGTCCCGATCGTCCAGTCGAAACCCGTCGAGGGGACGCCTACGGCGGCCAGTCGCCGGTGGACGAAATCGGTGTCGATCGGAGTGAGAGCGGCCGCGTCCGGCAGCACGTCGGGCATCGCACCGCCCGGTGCCGCCACGGAGGCGGTGACGTGGATCAGCCAGGCGGGTTCCGGCTCGCCGGGGGCGGCCGGCGTGCGCGCCGCGAGGCGGATACCGGGGGGCTCGTGGACGACCTGGATCTGCCTGCGCTCCGCGGTCATCAGCGGGTGCATCATCTCCACGTCGGTGAGGGTGCCGTCCCCGGTGGCGTGCAGGAACGTGTTGACCAGCACGGCGGCGGGGACGATCTCGACGCCGCCGAGGGCGTGGCTGCCCGGGTAGGGGCGGTTGGCGTCCTCCAGGCTGGTGCGCCACACCCGTGCCTGGCTGCCCGCGAGGCTGGTGCCGGTCCCGAGCAGGGTGTGGGAGTGGACGTCGTGGCCCCGGGCCTCGCCGTCGTAGGAGTCACGCCAGTGGCGGCGGTGCTGCCAGGCGTACGGCGGCAGGGCGATCAGGCCGCCGTCCGGCTGCAGGCGGCCCCAGTCCAGCTCGACACCGTGGCAGTGCGCCGTGGCGACCGCGGTGAGGAAGGCCGGACGCTCCGGCTGGTTGCGGCGCAGCGACGTGCCCACGAACACGTCCTCGAACCCGGTCTCGTCGAGCGTCTCGTTGAGGGAGTGCGCGACCACGGGGTGAGGGGAGATCTCCAGGAACGCGCGGTAGCCGTCCTGCGCGGCGGCCGTCGTCGCCGCGGCCAGCCGCACCGGGTCCCGGAGGTTCGCCGCCCAGTACTGGGAGTCCAGGACGGGCGTCGAGCGGGGATCCGCCAGCGCGGTCGTGTACATGGGAACGCGGGGCGAGCCGAACGAGAGATCGGCGGTCGCCGCCGCCAGCTGGACGGCCAGGGGCTCCATGTGCGGGCTGTGGAAGGCGACGTCCGACGCCACCCGGCGTACCACGATGCCCTCGGCCGGCCACTCGTCCAGCACCGCCTCGACCGCGGCGACGTCGCCGGACAGCACGGTGGAGCCGGGTGCCGACGAGATCGCCGCCACCAGGTCGGTACGGCCGGCCAGCCGCTCGGCCGCCTCCTCGAAAGGCAGGCCGACCATGACCATGGCCCCCTTGCCCTCGGCCTGGCGCAGCAGCACGGACCGGCGGCAGATCAGGCGCGCGCCGTCGGACACGGTCATCGCGCCGGCCGTCACCGCCGCCGCGATCTCGCCGACGGAGTGACCGATGACGGCCTTCGGGGCCACCCCGTACGCGTTCCAGAGCCTGGCGAGGCCGAGCTGCATCACGAAGATCATGGTTTGCTGGCGGTCGATCCCGTCCAGGTCGCCGTCTGCCAGGACCTGCCGGGGGGAGAAGCCGATCTCCTCGACGAAGATCGGCTCCACCTCGTCGACCAGGGACGCGAACACCGGCTCGGTGGCGAGCAGCTCCCGCCCCATCCCGCGCCAATGGCATCCCTGACCGGCGAACACCCAGACCGGCCCAGGGCCCGGCACGGGAAGCACGTCCCCGGTGACGACGGCCTCGGACGGCAGGTCCTCCGCGAGCCGGCGCAGGCCGGCCGTCAACTCGTCCCTGTCCGCCCCGATCACGACGGCCCGGCGGCCCAGGTGCGAGCGCCGCCGCGCCAGCGTATGCCCCACGGAGGCGAGGTCGAGCCCCTGCCCGGAGGTGGCGAGCCGGTCGGCCAGCGTGCCCGCGTACTGCCGCAGAGCCGTCTCCGACGCGGCCGACAGCGGGAACAGGCGCTGCCCCGTCCCGTCGCCCCGGGGCACCTCCGGAGCCGGGGGAGCCTGCTGGAGCAGGATGTGCGCGACGGTGCCGCCGTACCCGAAGCTGGAGACGCCCGCCCGGCTGGGGTGGTCGCGGTCCGGCCAGGCCGACCGTTTGGTCACCACGCTGAGACCCGAGGTCTCCCACGCGATGGCGGGGTTCGGGGTGGTCAGCACGCTCGGGGGGATCTCGCCGCGGTCGAGGGCGAGCACCGCCTTGATGACACCGGCGATGCCGGCGGCGCCTTCCAGGTGGCCGATGTTGGACTTGACCGAGCCGATGAGGCACGGGTCGCCCGGGGGCCGTCCCGCGCCGTACACGGCGGACAGCGCGCCCGCCTCGAGCGGGTCGCCCAGCCGGGTCCCGGTCCCGTGCGCCTCGATGTAGTCGACCGTGCCCGGTGAGATGCCCGCCTGCCGGCACGCCCGGGCCATCACGTGTTCCTGGGCCGCCCCGCACGGCGCCATGATGCCGTTGGTGTGCCCGTCCTGGTTCACGGCGCTGCCGATGACGAGCGCGAGGACGCGGTCACCGTCGCGGCGCGCGTCGGACAGCCGTTTGAGCACGATGACGCCGCAGCCCTCGCCGCGGCCGTAGCCGTCGGCCGCGGCGTCGAACGACTTGGACCGCCCGTCGGGGGCCAGGGCTCCGGCGGCGCCGAGCGTGAGGGTCTCGCCCGGGGTCACCAGCAGGTTGACCCCGCCGGCGAGGGCGACGTCGCTCTCGCCGAGCCGCAGGCTCTGCGCGGCCAGGTGGAGCGCGACCAGCGACGCCGAGCACGCGGTGTCCACCGCCATGCTGGGCCCGCGCAGGTCCAGGGAGTAGGAGATGCGATTGGCGACGGCGCAGGTCGCGGCGCCGATCCCGGTCCACGCCTCGATCCGGGGCAGGTCCTCGAGCAGGCGGCGCCCGTAGTCGTCGGTGCAGACCCCGATGAACACCCCGGTGTCGGTGCCGGCCAGGTCGCGCGGCGGCAGGCCGGCGTGCTCCAGCGCCTCCCAGGCGGTCTCCATCAGGATCCGCTGCTGCGGATCCATCAGCTCGGCCTCCCGGGGGGACAGGCCGAAGAACTCCGTGTCGAAGCCCTCGATGTCGTTCAGGAAGCTGCCGTGGCGTACGGCATGGCGCAGCGCGGCGGCGTCTTCGGGACTCCGGTTCTCGTACGAGCGCCAGCGTTCGGCGGGCAGCGGCCCGGTCGTGTTCCGGCCGGCGCACAGCAGCTCCCAGAACTCGTCCGGTGAGCCGGCGTCGCCGGGGAAACGGCATCCGATCCCGACCACCGCAACCGGTTCCACCTGGACTCCGCTCGGACTATCGACCATCGCTACCGTTTCCCTTCGATGACAGCGTTTCAGGACCATGCAGGCGTATCGAGAATCTTGATCACGGCGCTGGAGACGGTGACTCCCGGACCGGTGCCGAGCATCAGCAGGTGGTCGCCGGGGCCCAGTTCCCCGGTCAGGAGCAGCCGGTCCAGGGCAAGGACCTGGTCACTGGCACCGCAGTGGCCGATGGTGCGGCCGTGGTGCCAGGTCGATCGGGACATCGGCAGGTCGAGCGCGGCCATGCAACGCTGTTCGACGATCTCTTCGGAGTAGTTCATGAAGGCCACCCGGGTGAGATCCTTGGCCTCGATCCCGCTCTCGGTCAGCGCGCGCTCGACGACCTCCATCAGCGCACGCTGGATCTTGAACAGCGCCGCCGTGGCCTCGCCCTGGGGCATGACCTGCTGCCGGAACTGCTCGTTCCTGGCCCCGAAGCTCATCCGGCGCCCGACGGTGACGCCCGGAGGGAACAGGGGTTCGGTGCCCCGGTGCAGTTCCTCGGCCTCGGTCACGGTCACCGTGCAGACCGACATCAGGCGCGCGAAACTCGCCTCTTTGGTGAGCACGAGCGCGCTGGCGGCGTCCCCGCCGATGTAGCCGGGACCCATCCGCCACCGGTCCATCAACGGGGTGCCGTAGTTGTCGGCGGCGACCAGCAGGGCCGCCTGCCGGGCGGGAGCGGCGTCCAGGTAGCTCGCCGCGAGTTCGAGGGCGATGAACATCCCGTTGCAGCCCTGCCGGATCTCGGTGGCCAGGACGTCCCCGCCGACCAGGTGGCGCTGCAGGTAGGAATGCGGCGGCCAGCCGTCCGGGCCCTGGTGCCACGTCGAGGCGTAGAGAAGGAGATCCAGGTCGGCCGGTGCCCGCCCGCTGCGCTTGAGTGCGCTCCGCGCCGCGTGCAGAGCCATCTCCGGAGCCGGTACGTCACCGGCCACCGCCGCCCCGGCCAGGTTGTGCAGTTCTACTTCTTCCGCCGGGTACCAGCCTTTGGCGACGGCCTTCTCGACGCTGACCGTCCGCGGGATGAAGGCTCCCACCCCGCTGATGTAGGTGTCCGCCCACTGCATGACTCTGTCCTCGCTGGCTCGGACGGCTAAACGAACGAAGCCGGTTCGAGTTCTTTGATCATCGCGACGATGGTCGCCACGTCCTGGAAGTTCTCGGGATCGAGTTTCGCGGCGGGGATCGGGACGCCGATCTCCCGCCGGATGAAGTTCAGCAGGCGGGCCGTCCGCAAGGAGTCCAGCAGTCCCGACAGCAGGAGCGGGGTCGTCTCGTCGACCTTCATGTCCTCGTCGTCCGGGACCAGGTTCTCCTGGATGAAGGCGACCAGCCTGTACGTGATCTCGTCGGCGTTCCGTCCGGTCGTCATGCCGGCTGCCCCTCTCCTGCCGCGGGCCGCGTCACGGGGGAGGGCGCGAGCACCCTGAAGGCGGCCGCGGCGACCGACGTGCCGGAACCGAACCCCACCATGAGCAGGTGATCGCCGGGGACGAGCTCGCCGGTCGCGACCAGGTGCTCGAAGGCGATGAACTGGTCGACCGCGCCGCAGTGGCCGACGCGCCGGCCGTAGTCCCAGGTCGTCTGCTCGACGTCGATGCCCAGCCAGGACATCTGCCCGTCCAGGTCCTCGCGGCGGCCGTGCGGGAACGCCACCCGGGTGATGTCGTCCAGCCCGATCCCGGCCTCGTCCAAGGTCTGTTCCACCTGTTGCATCATCGTCTTCTGGATCTTCAGGTGGATCCCGGTCCCCTGCTTCTTGAGCAGCCGCTGGCGGAACTCCTCGTGCCGGTCCCCGAAGCTCAGCCCTCTGCCGATGGTGGCGTCCGGGGGGAACAAGGGGTACGCGCCGTCGTTGACGGCGTCGGCCTCCGGGATCGTCGTCGCGTTGACCGAGAGGAGCTGGGCCATGCCGTACTCCTTGCCGAGGAGGAGCGCGCACGCGGCGTCGCCTATCACCGCACCGGGCGTCATCCGCCAGCGGTCCACCAGCGGGGTGCCGTGGTTGTCGGCGGAGACCACCATCGCCGTCTCCCGGTCCGGCTCGGCCTTCAGGTAGCTCGCCGCCAGCTCGAGTGAGCTGATCATCCCGACGCAGCCGCTCCGGATCTCGAACGCCGGCACGTGCCCGCCGAGGAGATGCATCTGCAGGTAGTGCTGGGGCTGCCAGCCGTTCGGGCCCTGATGCCAGACCGACGGGTAGAGCAGGAGGTCGAGGTTCTTGGGGGAGGACTCGCCCCAGCGGTCGTAGGCGTCCAGCACCGCGCGTCGCGCCATCTCGGGCGCGGACACGTCACCGGCGACCGCCGCACCGATCTGCTGGAACCGCTCGACCTCCTCGGCGGGGTACAGGCCGTCCTTGACCGCCTGCTCGATGGTCACGATGTCCGGCACGAAGACGCCGAGGCTCCTGACGAACATGTTGGATGTACGCACACGTCCCCTAACTCGTCGACAATCGCCACACCTGCCGGCACGGCGAGGGAGGGCTCCGCCGAATTCGGCGGGGCACCATGGAGAACGGCGTCGCCTGCACGCCGGCGGGTTTTCCCGAGGGCCGCGGCGACGGGCCTTCCGGCAGCGGGTCAGGCGAACAAGGCGGGACGGGTGACGCCCGTATCGTGCGTTCACCTCAAAAAGCACCCGCTACACGCAGGTACGCGGTTTATTTTGTGTGAACCGAGGCGAAATCCCGATACGGGATGTCGGTAATCGCAGCCGACCGGCGAAATATTTCGTGAATACGGAGCCGGTGGTCGGGCGATGTCAGCAGGTAGTCCCGCAGTCCAGGCCGGCCGCCGACGCGCTTGAATCGATTGCCGTCACGAGTTCCTCTCCCTCATCGGCCGTCACACAGGCAAGGATAGGGCCGGGCAGGGGGCAAAGCAATATGAACGTCCGAAATCTCGGGCAACGTCATTCCGTGACCGGAGTTCGGCGGAACGTGTTTGAGTTATGAAATGAACTTATCCGCTCCGAGCTGCGGTTTCCCCGACCGGTTCAGGAGTGTGTTTCCGCACAACCCGGGAGAACAACTGGTGCGTAGCCATTCAAGGGCTGAACCGGTCGGGCCGTCGCCGGTCGGTCCGGCGGAGGGACCGGCGAGCCGCTGAACCACCACATTCGCGTCGTCTTGGCGGATACCTAGGTGCAGACGATTCCGTTGAGTTTGAACTGGGACGGTATGGCGCTCGTCCCGTTCGCCTGGAAGCCGAAGCTCTGGGCGGAGCCGGGACCGATATAGGCGTTGCCGGAGTCACGTGCGACCACCGAGGTGCCGGTCTGGGTGATCGTGGAGTTCCAGGAGCTCGTGACCTGCTGGCTGCCCGGCCAGGTCCACTCCAGGGCCCAGCGGTCGACGGGGGTCGTGCCGGTGTTCGTGATCGTCACCTGGGCGTTGAAGGCTCCGCTCCAAGGGCTGGGGACGTAGGCGACCGAGCAGGAGTTGCCCAGCTTGAGTCCGCCGCGCAGCCAGCGTTCGAAGGTGTCCCAGGTGGGGTTGGGTGTGCCGGTCTGGGTGGTCCCGGCGCAGTTGCCCTGGGTGGTGTAGGTGGTCTGGGTGCCGAAGCGGGCGGGGTCCATGATGTAAGCCATGCCGTGGTCCGCGCCGGGTATCGAGATGAACTGCGCGTTGCCGCAGCTCGTCTTGATCTTGTTGTAGAGCAGCACGCTCTGCCCGTGCGGCACCAGGAAGTCGGCCTGGCCGTGCAGGAACATCAACGGCGGGTCATTGGCGTCGACGTAGTTCATCGGGTTGGCCAGGGCCGTCTGGGTGGGGCAGGTCTGGATGGCGCAGCCGATCAGTGCCGACTCCGGGGAGGCGGGGGAGTCGTGGTTCACCCCTCCGGTGGGCAGGTTCTGCGCGTTCATCTGGAGGAAGTCGGTGGGGCTGTACATGGCGAGCCCCGTCTGCAGGGCACTGGAGTAGCCGGTCGTGCCGATGGTGCCCTCCAGTGACGACACGCCGCCGGTCAGGGTGGCCATCTCCGTCAGCCAGCCGCCCGAGGACTCGCCCAGCATGGCGAAGCGCTGGGGGTCCAGCTGGTACGTGCTCGCGTTGGCGCGCAGCCAGCGGATGGCCGCCTTGATGTCGTGCACCTGAGCGGGGAAGACCGCCTGAGCGCTGGACCGGACGCTGACGCCGGCCACCGCGAATCCCTTGGGGTTGAAGATGGCGGCGATCGCGTCCGCGCCGGTCTTGCCCTCGTCGCTCGACCACGCCGAGCCCTTGTGCCAGATCAGCAGCGGCCGGGGGGTCAGACCGCCGGTCGGCAGGTAGAGGTCGAGCAGATGCCCCTTGGAGCCGGCCGGCTGCGCGGGCGCGTAGGCGATGTTGCTGTACACCGCGGCCTGCGCCGGCGGTGAGAGGGCGAACGACACCCCCAGGGCGGCCAGCATGGTCATGACCACGCCGGCGATCGCGGACGTGCGGATACGAATATGCATGAGGGTCTCCGGTGCTCGTGTGGTCGCCGCTTCCAGGTGGCCGTCCAGATCTCCCCCGGTCTGGGGCAGCCGCGATCAGCACGCGAGCCGTAGCGCCTGTTGAGAACGCACGTCCCGTTCGAATCCTGGCCTCGCTTCGATATGGGCGAGGTGACGATATGACACGTACGTGAGCATGGTCAAAGCATTCGTCGGATCGGTCCATTTCTGATGACATCTCATCCGGCTGAACTGGGAAAAGCGCCTCATCTGGCACCGGAGGGTGACAAAGCGTAAAGAAAGGTTCAGACCATCGATGGCCTGGTGAGCGGCCATGTAATGCTCATGCGAACCATTACTGAGTCGTCACGCAGAGAGTCAACGGTGCCGGCCTGCCTCGTTCCCGGGACGGGATCCCGGCCGGCCGTACGCCCGGCTGCCCCCTCGCCGGCAGTCCCCTGTTTCGGACATAACCTCTCGTAGTGGACGAGAAGGGGAGAGACATGCAGTAGAGCGTCATAAGAGGGTGAGTGTGATATGGAGTTCCTGGAAGTCATTAAAGCGGGCGCTCCCCGACTAAGCGTCGGTCTCTAATAGCGGCATCCTCGGCGAACGTGTGTCGGCCTCATGAAAACGCCCTGAAAGTTTCAGGTTTCCCGCAGCTGATCATGCAAGGTCGGCAGATGTTGTACGATTACCCGCCTGCCCCGGTCGGCGGTGACGCTCCGTGCCCCACGCAGGGGCGTGACAATCTTCTTGGCGCGCGGTAAGTGATATCTTGACCGCCATCATCTGCCCAGTCGCAGGAGGATTGATGCGCAAGTTACGCGCAGTTCTCGTCTCGGCCGTTCTGGCCATCGGAGTGTCGTTATCCATCGGCGCCACCCCGGCGAACGCCGAGACGGTGAACGGCATCTACACGCAATATTCGGACTGCCAGCGGGTCGGAACCTACGGCGACGACCAAGGCTGGTGGGACGACTGGCGCTGCGAGTGGAAGAGCCAGTACTACTACTACTTCCTCTACGCGTGACACGGTGAAACAGTTGCGCCCCAGGCTCGGGATGAGCGGGCCTGGGAGCGCCGAACACCGCTCCGGGCGATGGCGCGCGGAGCCGGCATGATGCCCGCGCCGTCCGGATGACGCGGCCGAGGCCGGCGGGATTGTCGGTGCCGGATGGTTGGGTGCGTAGGCATGGAAAGGCAACCGATTCTGGTCCTCGGAGCCACCGGCTCCACCGGCCGGCGGGTCGCCGGCCTCCTGCGCGCGGCCGGGCACCCGGTGCGGGCCGCGTCGCGCGGTGGTGAGGTGCGTTTCGACTGGGCCGACCCCGCGTCATGGCCCCTCGCCGTGGGCCCGGCCACCGCGATGTACCTGATGGCACCCGACGGCGTGCCGGTCGACCCCGCGTTCGTCGCCGTCGCGGCCGGCCGAGGGGTGGAACGTATCGTGCTCCTGTCCAGCGGCGCCGTGGAGGAGATGGGGGACGAACGGCTGCTGTCGGCCGAGCGGGCGGTGCGCGAGTCCGGCGCCGAGTGGACCGTGCTGCGCCCGAGCTGGTTCCACCAGAACTTCAGCGAGGGCTTCCTGCGCGAGCCGGTGATGTCAGGAGAGATCGCGCTGCCCCTGGGCGATCTCCGCCAGGCTTTCGTGGACGCGGCCGACATCGCCGCCACGGCCGTGACCGCCCTCACCACCGACGGCCACCACGGCCGCACGTACGACCTCACCGGCCCGCGCGCCCTCACCTTCGCGGAAGCCACAGAGATCGTCGCCCGCGCGTCCGGCCGCGAGATCCGCTACGTGGGCGACCCCGAGACCTACGCCGCCCGTCAGCACTCCCTCGGCCGCCCACCCGCCGAGGTGTCCGCCGAGATCGCGGCGTTCACCGCGTTACGCCGCCGCGGCGACGACAAGCCCACCGACGTCGTCGAGCGATTGACCGGCCACCCCCCGAAGGACCTGGTGGCCTACGCCACCGAGACGGCCGCCCGGGGCGCCTGGCGCGACTGACACACACCCACACGCCGAGGAACAGTGTCTGTCGCACCGTGCCCGTGGTCTCATGATCCCGCTCAGTGCAGCCGACGCGCGGTGAAGCGGCCCGCTGCCGTGCTTTCCGTGCCCGATCGGCTCGAGCGTGGCGTTCCAACAGCCGCGAGGGTCAGGCGAACTCGTCCAAATGCGTGTTCGTGTCCCCGAAGGCGGCGCTAGCTTTCCCTTTCGGGATGCGATCAGGGGAACCATATGGCGAACCGGGCAGAGCTTCTACGGGTGTTACAGCAGCGGCTGGATCAGTTCGCCGCGACACAAGATGCCGCGCCGCTGCTGGAACAGGCCGTCCTCGACCAAGCCAACGAACTGGCACAGAGTCTCCACGACGGCGCCGCGACCGACCTGGAGGCGATGCAATTACTGGGTGAGCTGCACTGGTACCGCTATCTGAACCTGCCTTACGGCCAGGATCAGATGGATTTGCAGGCTTTCGTCCGCATATGCAACTCCTTGTGCCTTGCGGGGGTGTTGCCTGATTCGCTGGTGCCGTTCCTGGACGGACCGATGGCCCCCTACCTGACCGCACTCCGTCAATGGGTACTCGATCCCGCCGACAAGAACCTGCCCACGATGACGCCCCAACTGTGGCGCTACATCGCGGACGCCACCCCCGCCGATCACCCCGATCGGGTGCTCGCCCTCTGCGGCCTTGGGGTCGCTCTGCTGATCAGGAATGAGCGTATGGGGGAGGTGGGGGATCTGGATGAGGCGGTCGAGGTGGTGCGGCAGGCCCTGCGGGCGGCGCCGGCCGATCACCCTTATCGACTCGTGACCATGGTCAATTTGAGTACCACGCTGCTGCGCCGGTTCGAGCGCATGGGATCACTCAGCGATCTGGATGATGCCATCGAGACGGGGCGGCAGGCGGTGCGGACCACGTCCGCCGATCAGCTCGAACTCGCCGCTGCCCTGGGCCAGCTGGCTACCGCGTTGCAGGCTCGATTCAAGCGGACGGGGGACGTGGGGGACCTGGATGAGGCGGTCGAGGTGGGGCGGCAGACGGTGCGGGCGATGCCCGCGGATCACCCTCACCGAGCCACAGCCCTGAGTGACTTAGGATCCGCGCTACGGCACCGGTTCGAGCGGCTGGGGGCGGTGGGGGATCTGCATGAGGCGGTCGACGTGGGGCGCCAGGCGACGCGGGTCGTGCATCCTCATCAGGACCACTTCGGCCGCTCCCGACACCAGAACAACTTGGGCATCGCGGTGCGTACGCGG
Source organism: Sphaerisporangium sp. B11E5 (assembly GCF_039871875.1). Lineage (NCBI taxonomy): Bacteria > Bacillati > Actinomycetota > Actinomycetes > Streptosporangiales > Streptosporangiaceae > Sphaerisporangium > Sphaerisporangium sp. B11E5. Next base: position 55,384 of record NZ_JBDPMD010000057.1, read on the forward strand.
TTCGAGCGGCTGGGGGCGGTGGGGGATCTGGATGAGGCGGTCGAGGTGGGGCGTGAGGCGGTGCGGGCGATGCCCGCGGATCATCCTGAGCACGTC
>NZ_JBDPMD010000058.1:0-54258 GCF_039871875.1 Sphaerisporangium sp. B11E5
CCGGCTCCGCCTCATCCCAGGCGACACACCCCACAAGAACCCACACCCGCACACACTCACCGCTTAACCTGCAGAAACAGGATCACGCAGAGATCAACTCATACACCACTCCGCTGGACGTGACCCCCGGATGCATGACCGACCGCGCTGGGGCGGGGAGGCCGAGCGCACGATGGCCCGGCTGTGGGATGCCCACCTGGACGCCATCCGTGCCCATGACACCGCCGAACACCTTCAGACTGAACACGTGTTGCGGGTGCTGGCCTGCTGCGCGCCCGACACCATCCCCAAAGCGATATTGAACGACGGCGATGACTCCCACGATGTCACCGACGCGCTGGAACTGCTGGCGTCCTACAGCATGATCACTCGGGCCGGGCATGGCAATGCACAGACCATCAGCATGCACCGACTGTTCCAATCGGTAATCCGCAATGGCCTGGACTACGACGATCCCCGCCAGCACGCCGCCCGGCACACCGTCCTTACCGGACTCCTGCGCATCATCCCGGAGGATCCGCAGTCAAATGTAAGCGGCTGGCCGACGTGGCAGCTCCTGCTGCCGCACATAGATGCGATCACTCGAAGCCACCGTGAAGGCACCGAGCCGCAAGAACTAGGCGCCCTGCTCAACCAGGCGATGATTTTTACCTCTGCACAGGGTCGACACCAACACGCACACGACCTCGCCAATCGGGCGCTGGCCATCTCCGAGGCCGCGTTCGGCCCCGAGCAGCCGGACGTGGCGATCAGTCTGGGCAACCTGGCCGGCAGCTTCCGCGCTCTTGGGCGGCCGGGTGAGGCGGTGCCACTGGAGGAGCGGGCGCTGGCCATCACCGAGGCCGCGTTCGGCCCCGAGCACCCGACCGTGGCGATCAGGCTGGGCAACCTGGCCGCCAGCTTCCGCGCTCTTGGGCGGCCGGGTGAGGCGGTGCCACTGGAGGAGCGGGCGCTGGCCATCACCGAGGCCGCGTTCGGCCCCGAGCACCCGACCGTGGCGATCAGGCTGGGCAATCTGGCTGTCAGCTTCCGCGATCTTGGGCGGCCGGGTGAGGCGGTGCTACTGGAGGAGCGGGCGCTGGCCATCACCGAGGCCGCGTTCGGCCCCGAGCACCCGGACGTGGCGATCAGGCTGGGCAACCTGGCCGGCAGCTTCCGCGATCTTGGGCGGCCGGGTGAGGCGGTGCCACTGTTGGAGCGGGCGCTGGCCATCTCCGAGGCCGCGTTCGGCCCCGAGCACCCGGACGTGGCGATCAGGCTGGGCAACCTGGCCGGCAGCTTCCGCGATCTTGGGCGGCCGGGTGAGGCGGTGCCACTGTTGGAGCGGGCGCTGGCTATCACCGAGGCCGCGTTCGGCCCCGAGCACCCGGACGTGGCGATCAGGCTGGGCAACCTGGCCGCCAGCTTCCGCGCTCTGGGGCGGCCGGGTGAGGCGGTGCCACTGTTGGAGCGGGCGCTGGCTATCACCGAGGCCGCGTTCGGCCCCGAGCACCCGGACGTGGCGACCTTGCTGGGCAACCTGGCCGCCAGCTTCCGCGCTCTGGGGCGGCCGGGTGAGGCGGTGCCACTGGAGGAGCGGGCGCTGGCCATCACCGAGGCCGCGTTCGGCCCCGAGCACCCGGACGTGGCGACCTTGCTGGGCAACCTGGCCGGCAGCTTCCGCGCTCTGGGGCGGCCGGGTGAGGCGGTGCCACTGGAGGAGCGGGCGCTGGCCATCTCCGAGGCCGCGTTCGGCCCCGAGCACCCGACCGTGGCGATCAGGCTGGGCAATCTGGCTGTCAGCTTCCGCGCTCTGGGGCGGCTGGGTGAGGCGGTGCTACTGGAGGAGCGGGCGCTGGCCATCTCCGAGGCCGCGTTCGGCCCCGAGCACCCGGACGTGGCGACCTTGCTGGGCAACTTGGCCGGCAGCTTCCGCGCTCTGGGGCGGCTGGGTGAGGCGGTGCTACTGGAGGAGCGGGCGCTGGCCATCTCCGAGGCCGCGTTCGGCCCCGAGCACCCGGACGTGGCGACCTTGCTGGGCAACTTGGCCGCCAGCTTCCGCGCTCTGGGGCGGCTGGGTGAGGCGGTGCCACTGTTGGAGCGGGCGCTGGCCATCACCGAGACCGTGTTCGGCCCAGACCATCTTCAAGTTAAGGCGCTCCGACAGCATCTGTCCGCGGCAAGGAACAGCCCCTGCGATTGCGGATCAAGCAAGAAATACAAGCGCTGTCATGGAGGATATGGCTCGTCAACGATGTGAGTAGGTGTCATGCCAACGGAAGAGGTACAGCAGGAAGGTACAGCAACAGGGCCGCACGACACCTCACACTGACATCCGCCAACACACATTCGAGCAGGGCGAGTAGCTCACTACGTCGTGACTGGCTCCCGTTTGCAAGCAGGAAGTCAGGGGTTCGAATCCCCTAGGCTCCACCAGCCAAAACGCCCCGTTTCCGCTTTGGAAACGGGGCGTCCGTGCCATTAGCCTTCACGGCCGCTGGTACCGGCCCCACCCTTCCGCTTCTGCTTCACCCGCGCGCTCAACGCGTCCGCGATCCGTTGGTCCGCGTCCCGCGTCGTATGCTGATAGGTCCGTTCCAGACCCTCAATGCTCCATCGAGTTTCGGCAGGACAACGCGCTGGCACACCTGTCGTCATCGCTCTTCCGTTCCGTCTCCCCTGTGCCCTTAGATCGGCCAGGAGTGCGTCGGGCTGGGCATCTTTACTTGTGTTGCTAGCGTGGCCGTGTGACTGGGATCACCGTGAGCAGATGGTCCAGGCCTTTGAAATCATTTGGGTTGCAGGTGTACAGGGGGAGCCGGTTCGCTATCGCCACGCAGGCGATCATCAGGTCCGCTGTTCGGGGGCGGGGTTTGCGGCCGGTAGCGATGACGGCGGTCCACAGTTGGCCGTACTCACGCGCGGCGGTGTCGTCGAAGGGGAGGGGGTCGAACTCGGCTTCGGTGGTCTGCAGGATCTTCATCCGCTGGGCGAGTTCTTGTGCCCCGTTGGCCACAAGCACGCCGACCGACAGCTCTGCGGTGGTGATGGCGCTGATCATCATCTCGTCCGGTAGCTCGTCGGGGTCGATTCCGGCGCGCAGGATGAGGATGTTGGTGTCGAGCAAACCTTGGGTGGGGGTCATTCCCCGTCCTCAGTGAACTCGCCTCTGCTGTAGGCGCGGTCATAAGGGTCGTAGAGGTCGTCATTGACGTGATGGTCCATGTCCTCGCGGTACTTTCGGTCGTCAAGGCGAGGCATGCCGCGGGACACGGCGGCGAACTCGGCCCGGGAGACGGCCCGGCGCCGCCGGCGGATGGGGACCAGGTCGCCGATGTGGTGGCCGTTACGTGTGACGGCGTACCGCTCTCCGCGTTCCAGTCCATCCATGATCTCTGCTGATCGGTTGCGTAGATCGCGCTGGGAGATCTGGTGGGAGTGCTCGGGCTCAGGGATGCTCACTCATCGACTCTACCTCCACGTGCCATCTGGTGCTACCAAGTAGCACCTAGACGTGTCATAAGGATCCTGGTGGACCAGAAGGCGGTAAGGACTGCTTGTGCGCGAGGCTGTCGAACTGTGACGACCTCACGGAGGAATCTAGGTCGTGCCCGTGGCGTGCCCGATCGGATGGTGATCGAGAGGAAGCGGCGGGGAGTCACGGGAAGTGCGACCAGTCACCCGACCTGGAAACGCAGGTCGAGCGCGATCGGTGTGCGTCTTTGCGAGCAGGAAGTCAGGGGTTCGAATCCCCTAGGCTCCACCAGGAAAAACGCTGCGGTTCCGATCATGGAAACGGGGCGTGCGTCCACTGCTGTGGTGTCCGTTGGTGGACGAGATGGAACTTCGCAGCTGTTGCGGAAGCCGGGGCGGTCTGTCGCGTCCACGATTCCATCGTGCTTCTCGCCGGTGTCGGGTGGAACGTCGTGTTGTCCTTCACCGCGTTGCGCCGGGTGGCGTGGGGCCGTAGGCGCTCACCGGGAGGAAGAGGGTGAGGCGGGTAGTGGGCCTGTCATGGCGCGTGGGTCCACATCGCGCATCCGGACATTAAGCCGCATGGCCGCGACGCTAGCCGCAATGCCGGCGGGAGAAAGCACCGGTCGCCCCAGACCGGGACGGGTCACCTGAACTCTCCGCGGAACAGCGGGGCAGCCGTCCGGCCGGGGTGGTGCATGTCGCTGGGCATCCAGGTGGTGGTGCTCGGTTCACTGTCTGTTAAGACCGATTTGGGAAGTGTATGACCTTTTGTCGTATTGTTTGAGCTGCTCGCAAGTACTGTGTCCTTTCTCGCTGGGAGGCCCCATGCCCTCGGAACCGACGTCGCCCGATGTCCGGCCGGGATCTGGGCTGGTCCTCGGCGACGATCCGGTGGCCGCGCTGGAAGCTGCCTCCTGGGCGCTCGCCGCCATGATAGGGACGATGCGCGAGGCGTTGACGGCACCGGTCGCCGACGTTCTGGCCACCGCGCCGGAACGCACTGCCGTACTCGAAGCCGTCGGTCTGGTGACGAGGGAGCACGGCGGACTCACCCTGCACCCGTCGCTTCGTGACGCCACGGGGCAGACGGCTGTGGGCGCCGTGGAGGCGAAGCTGAGTTCCCTGCGGCAGGCCGTTTCCGCCGCGGCTGCCCCCGTGGCGCACGACGCCGCGAACGGTGGCTGGGCCGGCCTGGACGACGAGGTCCTGCTGAACCAGGGGCGGGCATCCGCCGTGACGGGCCACGCGCTCGCCACAAAGATCGTCCCCCAGCTGACGGGACTGGCCGACCGCCTCGGCACCGCGGATGGCCGGATTCTCGACGTCGGAACCGGAGTGGCGGCGCTCGCCGTCGCGCTGGCTCGGGCGTTTCCCCGGGCCCACGTCGTCGGAATCGACATCCTGGACCGTGTGCTCGATCTCGCTCGCATCGAGCTGGCCGGAGCCGGAGACGCCGCCGGCCGCGTGTCCCTGCGCCGGCAGGACGTCGCCGAACTGGCCGAGCACGCCGCCTACGACCTGGTCTGGCTGCCCGCGCCCTTCCTGACGGAAGCGGCGCTGAGCGCGGCCCTGCCACGGGCGATCGATGCCTTGAGGCCGGGCGGGTGGATGGTCGTGGGAACCAACCCGGCCTCCCCCGACTCGCTGCTCCGGGCCGTCGGCCGATGGACAGCCGTCCTCCACGGCGGCAACTCCTACGACACGGAGCGCATGGCCGCCACCCTGACGGCCTCGGGGCTGCGGGAGACGCGACGGTTCCCCACCGTCAAGGGAGGCCCCGTCCTCGTGGCCGCCCGCAGCCCTCAGGGCTGACGGCGGTCGACGTCCTCCCAGCGCAGTTCCCCAGGCGTGGGCCGAGCTACGGAGGGTTTCTGCTCTGATGACAGCAACAAACCCTGACGCCTTCACGCGGCAGGTCGGTGGCCGGCTGTTCTCTCGTCATGCCGGCGTTGTGCTGCCTCTGTTTCGTAGGTATTTGGACCGGTACCGGGCGTGCATTTCTGCACAGACCGGAGGGGGGCTAGGCGCTTTCCTTGAGGCATCGGTCCGACGGGGGCCGGGATCACCGAGTTGAAGGACTGAATGAGAATGCGTCGTCACATCGCCGCGCTTGCGCTCACCGTCGCCGGGTTCGCCGGCATGGTGTCCTTGTCCGCTCCTGCCCAGGCGGCCTCGCCGATCACCGTGACGGTGAGTCTCGGCGGCTTATCGGTCACCGGCACGACCGGGTCCGACCTGATCACGTTGGCTGAGGGTACGGGGGGTGCCATCAAGGTGACCGGGGTGGGTGTCACCTCCAGCGACACCGACTGTCAGCCGATCTCCGGTGGGGTCAGTTGCAAGAACGCCAGCACGATCATGGTCAACATGCGACCGGGGGACGACATCGTCAACAACGACACGGTCAACCGGTTCACCGAGATCTTCGGCTCGGCCGGCAACGACACCCTTTGGGGGGGCAGTGGCCGGGACGTTCTTGTCGGGGGCACCGGTAACGACTTCCTGAACGGCCGTGGCGGCAACGACACGACCGACGGTGGGGGCGACACCGACACCTGCACCGGTGAGACCGAGGAGAACTGCGAGCTCTGAGTGACCGGCCTCGTGGAAGGGGCCGGTGGCGGGCCGGGCGTCCGGTGGGACGCCCGGCCCTTTCGCGTCCAGCCCACCGGCGGGACGGCCGCCGGGCGGTCGGTCGCGCAGGTCGCGGTGCCTCGGCAGGCCGGCGTCAACGAGGCGGCCGGTGTGCTCTATGAGCGGGGCCATTGTTCGTTCGAGCAGCTGACGTCGTTGAGGTTGAACCAGCCGGGGACTGGGGTGACGCCGTAGTAGGCGGCGGTGAAGCCGGTCCGTACCGATCCGCCGGGAGGGATTACGCGGTTCCAGGCCAGGTGCCGGGCGGTGAAGCTGGTACCGGTCTGGCTCCACGCCGCCGAATACCACGAGATGAGGCGGGGGGCTTGCGGTTCCCATACGCCGAGGACCAGTGTCCAGCCGCTGATCGGGGTCGTACCGGTGTTGCTGATCGTGAGCGAGGCGCTCAGTCCGGTTCTCCTCGCCGTGAATTCGTACTTCACATGGCATTTGAGGGCCGGTTGGGGCGGGCTCGGGGTCGGTGTGGCTGTGGGGCTGGGCATGTCGTCGCGGGCGTAGGCCACGAACGGGTCGGAGGGCTCGCTGAGATTGCCCGCCGCGTCCCTGGCGACCACGATGTAGGTGTAGAAGGTCCACAAGGCCACGTCCGGATCATGGAAACCCGTGCCTGTGGACGTCCCGACCTTGACGTACCCGGTGGCCGTCTCGCGGTAGACGTCATAAGCGACCACCCCGACATCGTCGGTGGACGGCGCCCAACAGAACAACACGCCCTTGTAGTCGTAGACGCAGCGGTCCCAGAAGCCGGTGGGCTTCGACGGTGGCGTGGTGTCGGCGGCGGCCCATGCGTCGGACGCGGCGCCGAAGCCCGCCGCGGATGCCGCCGAGGCGGTCCCGTGCGCCCCGGTGACGACGGCCAGTACGAGCGCGAGCGACGCGGCCAGAGCCGTCCATGAACGTGGTGCGTGGAGTCTCATCCGTCCCCCTGACGGTCCACTGCGGCGATGACTTCTCGCTACGAGCGTGGAACACCTCCGCGGCCCCGTAAAGCGACCACCATGCCCCGCCGCCGGACGCGCAGCTCCCCGATGAACCTTTCACCCGGGACGCGGCTCAGCTGTGCCGAGCGTGTCCGGCAGGCATGGATTCTGCCCGTTCAGCCCTTCATCGATGACCTGGCCTACTTGTTCTCGGCGAGAGCGGTTCAGGAAGGGCGCGTCCGCTTTGTGAGGTGCGGGACGGACCGCTGACATCTGAACGGGCACGGAACTGACGGCGTCATCCCTTTTCGGTACCGCAGGTGTTGTCATATTTCCGGGGTGACGGTCATAGAAGGGATTGCCAGGTCCATGATCGCGACACCATGATCGGGGCAAGCAGACACCCCATGGAGGAGCGACATGCTGAGCGTTATCGGCGCGGGATTCCCGCGCACCGGTACGAGTTCGATGAAGGCGGCGCTGGAACGGCTGGGGTTCGGGCCCTGTCACCATATGTTCGACGTGGGGTCCGACGCCGACCGCGCACGGCGGTGGGCGCCTCTGGCGGACCCTGATGTGGTGCCGGACTGGGATCAGGTGTTCGAGGGGTTCCGTTCCGCGGTGGACTGGCCGGCCTCGTTCTTCTGGCGCGAGCTGGCGGCCTGGTACCCGGAGGCCAAGGTGGTCCTCACGGTTCGCGATCCGTATGCCTGGATCGCGAGCATGCAGACGCTCATCGCCAACGGGCCGGCGCGGTTACAGGCCGAGAAGCTGGCGCCGGAGATGGCCGGTCTGGTGGAGAACATGCAGACCACCCGGCCGCTGCTCGAGCGCATGATACGGGAGGGCTTGGGCAGCGACCGGCCCTTCGGGGAGCTCCTCGACGAGAAGGACAGCCTCGTGGCGTTCGAGCGGCACGTGGCCACGGTGAAGGAGAGCCTGCCGCCCGAGCGGCTGCTGGTGTTCGACGTGCGGGAAGGGTGGGAGCCGCTCTGCCGTTTCCTGGGCGTGGACGTCCCTGCGGGGGAGCCGTTCCCGCACCTGAACGACAGCAAGGTGATGCAGGAGTCAATCGAAAGGCTCATGCAGGGGGAGAACATCGGACTTCCGTTTCATCCCGCGGGCTGAACACATCGGACTCGATGAGTTCCTGACCGATGGCGGGCCGCCTCGTTCGGGCGGTTCGACGGCGAGTCGACGCAGGCGGAACTGGAGCGGTTCCCTCTCCCTGGGCTCCGCGCGGAAAACGCCCCGTCTCCATGTCGGGAACGGGGCGTTCCGTCGTACGGGCCACCTCCCGCGTCGGCCGCGGCGCCAAGCGGTCCTCGCAGGTGATCCGGGTGAGCTTGTCCTCGACGTCGGCCATCCCGCCGGCGTGCCAGGCTCGACGATCTAGGTGCGTGGCGTCCAGCCTGTGGGGGCGATGTCCAGGTTGAGGCGGTGGGCGATGTCGTCCCACTTCACGTACTTGAAGTTGGTGTTCTCGCGTGGCTCGCCATCGGGGGTCGTCGTCTCGGGGGTGTTGGCGCCGTCGTGGGTGACGAAGAGGCCCTTGGGGTAGTGGCGGCCCAGAGGGACGTTGATCACCATGGTGCCGTCGCTGGTCTGCACGCTGTCGATGCCGTGGCTTTCGCCGACCTGGAAGGAGCCGATGTAGGGGTTTCTGCCTCTGCGGTCGTAGACGGCGAAGGTGTCGCTGCCCTGGCTGGAGGCGATCAGGTAGCCCTTGCCGTGGTTGCCGTAGTAGATGGTGACGCCCTCGGCGTCGGCCGTCAGGTTGTGGCCGCCGTATCCGGGGTCGGTGCCGGGGGTGCACTCCTCGGTGGTGGGGTCGTAGGTGGCGGGGACGCCGTACTCGCGGACGCGGTCGATCAGTACGGGTGAACCGGTGAGGTCGCCGTTGATGCGCCAGATGCCGACGTCCTCCTGGGCCGCGTAGAGCGTGCCGGTCTGGGCGTCGACGACCATGCCTTCGATCTGGGGGGCCACGCCTGGCTCGTCGCAGGGGGTCCAGGTCTGGCCGTCCGGGAGGAGGAAGGTCGAGGGGAGATCCAGGGTGCGGAGGGTGGTGTAGCTGAGCTTGCCGGAGGGGGCGTCGGTGAGTTTCAGCAGGGCCAGTCGTGTCGTGTGGCGGCGGCTGACCAGGACGTAGGTGGCCGGGCCCTGCTTCCACGTCGCCAGGCCGTACACGGTCTCGGCGTTGTTCACCTCAGCCTGGGTGGCGTTGAAGACGAACGGGGCGGTGGGGGCGGTGATGTCGGTGAGCGGGCGCCGGCTTGCGGGGTCGATGCGGTAGATGCGCAGTTTGTCGGTGCCGCGGTCGGAGGCGACGAAGAGGTCCGAGCGGCCCGTCCGGGACGTGTGGTCGTAGACGACGTCCACGTTGTTCAGGCGGCCCGGTTCGTCGTCCTCGCTGGGGGCCGCCGGGGCGGGGAGGTGCTGGACCTGCTTGCCGTCCAGGTCGTAGACGTACAGGCCGCCTTCCTTGGCGGTGGTGGCGACCAGGCTTCCCGCGGGAGAAGTGGGGTGGACCCAGATCGCGGGGTCGTCGCCGTTGGCGTTGCCGCCGGCCTCGTCGTCGAAGAGCGCGGGGGTCTCGGCCCGGGGCTCGACCGTGGGCAGGCGTTGCGCGGTGGCCGGGGGGACCAGGGCCCCCAGCAGGCCGATCGTCGCGACCGCGGACGCCAGGGGGAACAGGGGGCGCATCGCCTTCTCCTCATCGATGGAACTCGTCGTCCTGATCCTCTTGAGAGAAGCCGACCGGATGATGAACCACGACGGAACTTCCGCTCAAATCGCCGGACGGCGAAGACGGCAGGATCAGGCAAGGCGCCGCGGGTGAGGAGTGCACCGTGATCGCCGCGGTCGCCGGCGAGCTCGGGGCCGCTGTCCGGCGCCGCTGCACGGGGAACTGCGGGCGATGCCGGCCTGGATGACGGCGTCGCGCTCGCGGTCGGAGTAGGCGTAGCTGGCGGGCACCACTGGGGACGGGGAGACGTCGCCTGTGTACCCGCCGCTGCGGCAGAGCGACGTCCGCTACCGAGTCAGCGTTCCCTGCGGATCCGCCAGCCGTAGCGCTGCTGGAGGGCGGCGGCGACGTGGGCGAATGTGGACGGGGGCAGTATCGCGCCCTCGCGGCGGATGCCGTCCTCGTCCAGTTCGAAGATCCGGTCAACTCGTGCGTAGGACGGGCGGTTCTGGCGGTCCCACGGGCCGGGGCCGATCTCCAGCCACTCGTCCCGGTGGTGGTCGTCGGGATCGCGGCTCGACAACATCACGCCGAGCAGCCTGGGGCCGTGACGCCCGACGAGCAGCAGAGGCCGGTCCTTGCCTCTGCGGGGGTCGTCCTCGTACGGCACCCAGGCCCATACGATCTCGCCGGGGTCGGCCAGGCCGTCCAGGTCCGGTGCGTACGCGAGGGCTACGGCCCCGTTCACGTCGTACACCTCCCGTACCGCTCCGTGCGGGGGTCGGGGGTCATCCTGATCGCGCATTGCGGCAGCCTAACGCCATGCGGGTCAGGCGAAGGCGGCGACGTCGCGTGCCGCCCACTCGGTGAAGGAGCGGGGGGACCGGCCGAGGACGGTGTGGACGTGGGGGCTGACGCGTTGTTCGGCGGGGAGCGGGTCGCCGAGGATGGCGAGGGTCCCGTCGGTGATCGGCTCCGGCACGAAACCCAGCATCTGGGCCCGGGCCTCCTCGCGGCTCTGTTCCTGGAAACGGATCTCGGTGTCCAGCGCCTCGCCGATGGCCCGGGCCCGTTGACGTGGGGTGATGGGGGCGGGGCCGGTCAGCTGGTACGTCCGGCCGGCGTGACGCGCGTCGCGCGGCACGGCGGCGGCCACCTCGGCGACGTCGGACGGGTCGATGCCCGGGAGGGCCACGTCGCCGAACGGCGCGGTGACGGCGCGCTCCGTGCGGATCGACTCGGCCCAGGCGAAGGTGTTGGTGTTGAAGCCCCCGGGCCGGTGGGTCGTCCAGCTGGAGCGGCGGGTCGCCACGATCACGCCGAAGGTGCCGACCTAGCGGCTGCGGCAGTTGGAGCGCGACGGTCTCGTGACGCGCACCTGTCACCCCGAGGTGCCGCCGCGGGTGGAGTACGAGATCAGCGACCTGGGGCGCAGCCTTGCGCCTCTTTTCGCCGCCCTGGCCGACTGGGCGGGCGCCAACATGGGCCGGGTCGAGGAGGCCCGGGCGGGATACGACGCGGACGGCCGTCCCCGCGCGTGAGGGTCACCGGGTGAGGACGCGCAGGGCGACGCGAGGGCGCAGCAGGGCGGGGGTCGGGTCGAGGTAGCCCGCGACGCGCCAGAAGGCGTCGGCCACGTCGATGTCGTCCGCGCCCACGCGGTGCAGCCGCGCCACGTACCGGTTGATCAGGCGGGTGGCGAGGGGACGGGGGCCGGCGATCTCGGGCAGGGCCAGGTCGCCGGCGGCGGAGAGTTGCCAGGCGGGGTCGATGACCTTCGCGGCCGCGCGGTAGAAGCGGCGGGCCAGGTCCCCCGGGCCGGCGGCGAGGCAGGCTTGGAGGGCTTCGGCCTGGAGTGCCGCGACGGTCATGCCCTGGCCGTAGATGGGGTTGAAGCTGCACAGGCCGTCCCCGAAGACCAGCAGGCCCTCGGGGTGGGTGGAGAGTTTCTCGTAGCGGCGGCGGACGCTGGCGGGGAAGGTGTGGGTGACGGGGTCGGAGAGGCGGTCCGACGCGGCGATGACGTCGTGGACGTCGGGCGGGGCGATGGTCCTGGCGAAGGCGATCAGGCCGCCGGGGTCGGCGGGCGGGTGGTCACCGGCCATGCCGGCGACGGTGAGCAGCCAGCGATCCGGTTCGCAGGCCATGAAGGCCATCGCGCGGGTGCGCCCGGCGACGGGGCCGACCAGGACGCCCCGCTCGGGCGCGAGCGCGCCGGGAGGGGTGCGGAAGAAACAGCTCACGTACTTGATGCCGACCTTGATGCGTTCCTCAGGCGGGCGAGGGCGGCCGAGGTGGGCGACCCATTCGATGGAACGGCCCGACCGGCCGAGGGCGTCGATCACCAGGTCGGCCTCGACGGTCTCCTCCCGGCCGCCGGAGCGGCGGGCGACGCGTGCCCCGGTGACCCGGCCGGCGGTGGTGACCAGGCCGGAGACGTCGCGGCCGTGGAGGATCTCCACGCCGGGCAGGGCGGCGACCCGGCGGCGTACGGCGTGTTCGAGGGTGGCGCGGGTGGGCTGCAGCATGGTGGGGCCGGGGTGGCCGCGCGTCAGGCGGTGGCCGGAGACGACGAACCTGATCTGCCGGGCCAACTGGGTGTGCGGGACGCCGGCCTGGCCGAGCTCGGCGGCGAGGCCGGGGAAGAACGAGCCGAGGACCTCGGAGCCGCGCGGGAGCAGCACGTGGACGTGGCGGCCCTGAGGGACGCCGCGCCGGTCGGCGGGCCCGGCGGGGAGCTCGTCCCTTTCGATCAGCGTCACCCGGGAATACGTACCGGCGAGTGCCCGTGCCGCGAGCAGGCCGCCCATGCTCGCGCCGAGGACCACCGCGTGACCGGCCGGACGTGCCATCGTGCCCCCCTGCGGACGAACGTGTCAGCGTCATTGTCAGCGAGAGCGCTTGCGGTGCGAATCTCGCAAAGTGCGGTCCTTCGGGGGCGGGGGGTGGGCCGCGAATCAGCGGTGCCTAAGCTTTCCGATGCGAGCGAAGGCCGGGCGCGTGCGTGCCGCGGCGGGTGCGGGCGCCCCGGGTCGGGGCGAGCCGCCCGCCGTGGGGGTTGCGGGGTGGATATCCTGTCTGTCCGGTTTTACATTGCCGATAAAAATGTCACCGACCGGAAAAGTCGAAAAACAATAATAAGCACCTTGTATGGTACGCACTTCCGCTGATGTCAAACGGTGGGGGCGTGACAAGAATGTCATGGGCAGTCAGAAAGGCTATTTGTCACGTTCTGTAATCATCGGACTTCAGGGGGAGACCTATGAGATACGAACTACTCGGGCCGTTGCGGATCGTCGGCGAGCAGACCCTCATTGTCACCGCCCCCAAAGTGGAGAACCTGCTGGCCGGCCTGGTGATTCGTGCGAACCAGCCGATCTCCACCGAAGAGTTGATCGATGAGCTGTGGGGCAACGAGCCGCCACGCCGGGCCAGGGCCGCCTTGCACGTCTACATTTCCCATCTGCGGAAGAACTACGTACAACCCGCGGTGGACGGCGCGGTGATCCGTACGCATGTCCAGGGTTACCTGCTGGAGGTCGACAAGACCGCGGTCGACGTGCACCACTTGCAGACCCTGCACGCCGAGGGGCGAAGGTTCCTGGACACCGAGCCGGAACGGGCGCTGCGGGCCTTCACCGGGGCCGCCGCCCTGTTCCGCGGGCCGGTGCTGGCGGGCATCAACAACGGGCTCATCGTCAGTACGTTCGCCCGCTGGGCGGAGGAGTTCCGGCTGGAGTGCCTGGAAGCGATCGCGCACTGTTCGCTGCGGGTGGGCCGGCACCGGGAGCTGATCGGCGACCTGTCCGGGTGGGTCGACGAGTATCCCCTGAACGAGAGCCTGCGCGAGCAGCTCATGCTCGCGCTCTACCGCGCGGGCCGGCGGGCCGAGGCGCTGGAGGTCTTCCAGTCCGGGCGGCAGGTGCTGCGGGAGGAACTGGGGCTCGACCCGCGTGTCACGATGCGCAGGCTGCAGTTCGCGATCCTCGAATCGAACGCCGATCTCGCGATCGCGGGCTGAACGGCAGAAGGGCCGGGCGGTGAGACCGCCCGGCCCTTCGTGCAGCGATGGCTCAGCCCTGCGCGGCGGGCCTGCGTGCCCCGGGGACGAACCAGAAGAGCAGGGTGACCAGCAGGGCCAGCACCATCGCCCCGCTGGCCCAGACGAACACCGAGGAGACGTTCGCCGGGTCGACCGTGCCGCCGGCGGCGAGCGGGATCAGCATGGCGGCCAGGCCGAGCGAGCCGCCGATGGTGAGCGCCGTCTGCAGCAGGCCGGCGGTCACTCCGGCGTGCTCCGGCGGCGCGGTGGTCAAGATGATCATGTTGAACGGGATGATGGCCAGGCCGACGCCGACACCGATGGCGAGGAGCCCCGGGAGCACGTCGGCGGTGTAGGTGCTGGAGCCGTCGAGCCGCGTCAGCCAGGCCACCCCGGCCAGCACCACGATCAGGCCGATGAGGGCGCGCGTCTTCAGGCTGACGTTGGCGATGTACTTGGTGAGCATCTGGGTGACCACGAGCAGCGCCAGGCCGTACGGCAGGATCGCGAGGCCGCTCTGCAGGGCGTTGGTGCCGAGGACGTACTGCAGGTACTGCACCAGGTAGACCAGGAAGCTGGTGAGCACGGCCGCGAGCAGCAGCAGGTTGATGAAGGCCCCGCCGCGTTCCCTGCTGACGAAGACCTTCGTCGGCAGGAGCGGTTCCCTGGTACGGCGGTCGAACACGAGCAGCGCGACGGCCAGCACCACGCCGGCGATCAGCGCGACCAGGGTCACCGTGTCGCCCCAGCCGTTCTCGGCGGCGTGCACGAGGCCGTACACCAGAGCGGTGACGGCGGCGGTGCCGAGCAGGGCGCTCGGCAGGCCGAGCGATCGTTTCCGGGTGGCGTCGTCGCGGAGGCTGAGGGCCTTGGCGGCGAGCACGATGATGAGGAGGCCGACCGGTACGTTGACCAGAAGGCTCCAGCGCCAGTCGCCCGCCCAGGTCAGCAGGCCGCCGAGCACCATGCCGGCGGACGCGCCGAGTCCGGTGACGGTCGAGTACAGGCCGAACGCGCGCTGCCTGCGCGCACCGTCGAAGACGATGGCGAGCAACGCGAGGCCGGTCGGGCCGGCGATCGCGGCGCCCGCGCCCTGCAGCACGCGGCCGACCAGCAGGATCTCCAGGTTCGGCGCGAGGCCGGCCAGCAGCGAGGCCAGGACGACCAGACCGATGCCCGCGACGAAGACCCGCCGGTGCCCGAGGACGTCGCCGAGCCGGCCGGCGAACAGCAGCAGCCCGCCGAAGGCGAGCAGGAAGCCGTTCGGGACCCATGAGCCGCCGGCGACCGTCAGCCCGAGATCGGACTGCAGGGTGGGCAGCGCGACGTTCACGATGGTGCCGTCGAGCTGCAGCATGAACTCCGCGCCGACGATCGCCGTGAGCGCGAGTGCCCATGGGCCGGTGGAGGCGTCCCCGGCCGGTAAGTCGGCGGGTACCTCCCGGGAGACGTCGCCGGAGACGCGGTCAGTGCTCATGAAACCTCCACGGTCTTCAGCCTGAGGTAATTATGAGGGAGCCTCAGGTTAGGTGGCGCAACTATACTGAGGACGTCTCAGGTTGGTCGTCAGCATTCAACCTGAGGGTGCCTCAGGAAGTCAAGAGGAGTTGTGATGGCCGAAGACGAGCCCTATATCGCCCAACGTCCCAAGCGGGCGGACGGCCGGCGCAATTACGACGCGATACTGGCCGCGGCGCGCAAGGCTTTCGAGACCGACGGGGCGGAAGCCTCCCTGGAGAACATCGCCGCCCAGGCGGGAGTGGCCATCGGCACCCTCTACCGTCATTTCCCCACCCGCGCGTGCCTGGTGGAAGCGGCGACCCGGGACGGTCTGGCCAGTCTCGTGAGCCACGCGAAACAACTGTCGAAGGCGCGGGACCCGCTGGAGGCGCTGGCGGAGTGGATGCACCAGACCATCCAGCACTACAGCACCTTCCGCGGCCTGGTCGGCATCCTGACGCGGAGCATGTACGACGAGGGCACCCCCTCGCACGCCATGTGCAGCGCGATGCACCGCGGCGGCGCCGACCTGCTGCTCTCCGCGCAGGTCGCGGGCCTGGTGCGCTCGGACCTGACCCCCGACGAGCTGTTCGACCTCCTCAGCGGTGCCGCCTGGGTGCGCGAGCAGTCCCTGTCCGCCGGCAAGGACAGCAGCCGGCGGCTCCTGCAGCTCATCCTGGAGGGCATCGCGACGCACCCCGGAGATCGGCCCGCGAGTGGAGAGTGAGCAAGGTCACAACGCCCGCACCTGTCATCGCGCAGGGGGGGATATTAGCAAATTACTTAGATCTATAGGTGTTTGTCCTCTCGGGACCACCCGGCGACAAGATCGCCTTTCTCGCGCAGTGGGAATTTCCTCGCAGAAACTAAAGGAGTGCCGTTAGCGCCCTAGCCCTCATTCGTCGGTCACGAACGCCTTGGGGTCGTCAGACATGAGTTCTTATGAGGAAAGACTGCTCGGCGCCGCATCGACCACCGTGGTGCGCGAGGCCGAGCTGGACAAGCTGAGGTGCCTCACCCAGCAGGCCGGCACCGAAGGCCGCCTTGCCGCCGTCTTCGGTGAGCCCGGGGCCGGCAAGACCCAGTTGCTCTCCACGCTCGTGCAGGAACGCCAGTGGACCACCCTGCCTGCGACGGTCCATCGCTGCGCACGTGGCCGGCAGGAACGCGCGATGAACGCCGTGCGGAAGGCGCTGTGGCGGGCCAGGAGATCCGAGGAGTGCCGGCTGGAGACGCCGTCGGTCGCGAGCCTGTCGCGGCGCAGGTGGCAGCCGGACCGCGAGCTCGTGGTGATCGAGGACGCCCACCTCGCCGACGAGCAGACGATCGGTGAACTGATCGAGATCGCGGGCGGTTCGCCGCCTCCGCTCGTCGATGTGGTCGTGTCGCTGCGGCCGCGGCAGACGCCGGAGCACCTCGCCGAGGCCATCACGCTCGCCACGGCCTTCGGCACCGCCACGAGCATCGAGCTGGCGCCGCTCAACGACGCGCAGATGCTCGCCATGTCCCCCGTCTCCCCCTCCTACGAGCTCCGCCGCCGCAGCGGCGGCAACCCGTTCAACCTCCGCGCCCTGCAAGCGCTGGACCACAGCGCGCGCTCGGGCAGCGACACGGCCGTGGCGCCGTTCGAGTTCGCCGTGGTCAGCGAGGTGCGCGACCTCACGCTCAACGAGAGGTACGTGCTGAACGCCGCGGCGATCCTGCGCTCCCACTTCGACGTGGAGCTGCTCGCCGAGGTCGCCGAGGTGGACACGCTGGTGGTCTCCGCCGCGGTGCGCAGCCTGATGCGGCGCGACCTGATCCGGGTGGAGCCGATCGGCACGACGTTCTCGATCAGGGACGAGGTCTTCGGCATTCTGCTGCGCCGCACCATCGACCCCTGCTGGGCCGCCCGGGCGCACGAACGCGCCCTGGACCGGCTCTCGGCCCGCGGGCAGGCGCGCACGCAGCTCGGCTTCCACCTGGTCAGCTCGTTGTCGCGGGTCCGGGCGAGCGAGCTCGCGCAGATCGTCGACGCGTCTCACGAGATCATGGAGAGCGACGTCACCGAGTGCATCTCCTGGCTCACCCCTGTGATCGCCGAGGCGCCGGCCTCCAGCGAGATCGGGGTGCGCGCCCGGCTCGTGCTGAGCACGGCGTTCGGGCGGATCGGGCGGATCGCCGAGAGCCGGGACCTGCTGTTCGTGGTGCAGGAGTCCGGCGACGTGGCGGACCCCCACGCCCTGGCCCGGCAGGTGGCCTTCGTGTCGGTGGTCGAGGGGGTGCTGAGCCAGGACGTGCAGACCCTTGACCTGCTCAACGAGCAACTGTCCCGGCCGGACCTGCACGAGTCGCCGGTCCTGCCGCGCCTGGTGTTCGCGCGGGGGTTCCGGCTGACCATGCTCGGCCAGACCGCCGACCGGGCCGAGACCGAGAAGGCGCTCCAGATCGCCAGGGCCCGCCCTGACGGGCTCACCGGTGCCGGCCTCGCGGGGCTCCTGGCGCTGGAGGCGATCGCCGGGGGCGACGTGGACCGGGCCCTCACCGAGGTGACCGCCGCCGCAGGCTGGCTGGACCGCAACCCCGAGCACGTGGTGGCCCGGCAGCTCGAATGCCTGGTCGTGGTGGCCCTCGCCCATCTCTACCTGGGGTGCTACATCGACGCCCAGCGCCAGCTCCAGCGAGCCGTCCACATCGCGCGCCAGCGTCAGCAGTCCTTCCTGCTGCCCACGCTCCTGGTGCTGCTCAGCGAGTCCGAGCGCCACCTCGGCCAGCTCAGGCAGGCGCGTGACGCGGCCGACGCCGCGATCGTGGAGTCGAGCGCCGACAACTCGCTGCGGCACGCGCAGGCGGTGGCGCTGAAGTCCGCCGCCGAGGTGTGGATGCAGCCGGTCGGCAGCGGGCGGGCCAAGCTGCTCGCGCAGCAGGCGCTCGCGCAGCAGCCGCCGTCGCGCGCCAACATCAACGGGAGCGCGTCCATCGCGGCGCACAGCCTGGCGAGGTGCGCGTGGCTCGACGGCGATCCCACCCACTGCGTCACCCTGCTGCTGAACGAAGGGAAGGGTGCCGATCTGCTGGCCATCCCCATGGCGAACCGCAACACGGTCTGGGAGATGTTGTGCGCGGCGGGCATGGACGCCGGGATGCCGCTGCACGAGTGGGTGCGGAGCAGCCAGGAGCACGCCAGGACGGTGCCGATGCCGCACAACCAGGCGTACGCGGAGCTGACCAGAGGGCACCTGTGCCGCGTGCAGGGGGCGCTCGCCGAGGCGGTGCGGTGCTACAGCAGCGCGGCCAGGAGGTTCGCGTCGGTGAGCATGCTGATGGATCAGTGCTACGCCCTCGGGCAGGCCGCCCGCGCGCTCAGCGAGCTGGGGCAGGCCGAGGAGGCCTCCCGCACGGCCAGGCTGGCCGCGGAGATCGCCCGGCGGTCCGGCGCGGAGACCATGCTCGACTGGCTGGACCGGCAGCTCACGGTGCCGGTCATCCACCTGCCGGAGCCCACCGGCGATGACCTGGAGAGCTTCGGAGGGCTCACCCATCGGGAACGCGAGATCGCGTCGCTGATCTGCGCAGGGATGAAACGACGGGAGATCGCGGACCAGCTCATGATCAGCTTGCGGACCGTGGACGTCCATCTCACCCGGATCTACCGGAAGACCGGCGTGAGCTCACGGATGCAGCTCGCGCTGGCCGTCCAGCGCAGGGCCGCCGGTAACGAGAGACACCTTTAGTACGGCTTGAGCAGCCACTCCTAATGTCGCCGCTGACGAGCCGCCGGACACCTCGGCCAGGCGGCTGGCGGGTTCCGTTTCAGGAGGCGAGTGTGGATCTGCACGTGCTGTCCGCCCGGATGTCGCCGGTGCTCGACACGGTGAATTCCTGGCTGCTCCCGCTCTTCGCGGCCCCACCCGAGACCACGTCGGAGAAAGTGGGGGCGCTGCGCAGGCCGGAACGGTCGCTCATCCTGCGCGACCTCACCGAGAAAGTGGTCGAGTACAGCTCCAACAATCCCGATCCCACCGGCACGACGCCCACGGACAAGGACTTCGCCACGGTCACGCTGGAGATATTCGGCCCGGACGGCGAGCAGATCGGCCGCACGCGGGGCGCGGGCCGCATGCTGTACAAGCAGGAGCACGACGGGCACTTCATCGCCTACTTCGGCGAGGAGATCAGGCTGCACGACGGCAACGTCATCCGGGCCGGCGGCCTGGTCGACGACGCGCGCCTGACCGCCGGCGAGGCGGCGTCGTTCCCGGCGGTCGTGGTGGCGGGACCGCTGCGCGGCGCCATCGGCTTCCGGCAGTTCCGGCCCGTCGTCAAGGAGTCCCACGACGTCTACGAGTCCGCGATCGTCGTCTACCGGCAGTGACGAACGGAGATGAACATGCCCCTGACGCGGCTTCCCACGCGCAGGATCGGATCGCTGGACGTGGGCGCCCAGGGCCTCGGCTGCCTGGGCATGTCGGAGTTCTACGGCCCGACGTCGGACTCGGAGTCCGTCGCGACCATCCGGCGCGCCCTCGACCTCGGCGCCACGCTGCTGGACACCTCGGACGTGTACGGACACGGCGCCAACGAGGAGCTGATCGGCAAGGCCGTCGCAGGACGGCGTGAGGAGGCGGTGCTCGCGACGAAGTTCGGCGTCGTGCGGCCGGGGCCCGGGGTGGGCGCCGGCATCCGAGGGGACGCGGCCTACGTGCGGCGGTCGTGTGACGCGTCCCTGGAGCGGCTCGGCGTGGACCACATCGACCTGTACTACCTCACCCGGGTGGACGCCGAGGTCGGCATCGAGGAGACGGCCGGCGCGATGGCCGAGCTGGTGGCCGCGGGGAAGGTCCGCGAGATCGGGTTGTGCGAGGCCGGGCCGGAGACCATCCGCCGTGCCCACGCGGTCACCCCGATCGCGGCCGTGCAGACCGAGTGGTCGTTGTGGTCGCGGGACATCGAACGGGAGGTCACCGGGGTGTGCCGGGAGCTCGGCATCACCCTGGTGCCGTACGCGCCGCTCGGCCGCGGCTTCCTGAGCGGCGAGATCCGCTCGGCCGACCAACTGGAGCACGGCGATTTCCGGCGCTTCGGGCTGCCCCGGTTCGAGCCGGGCAACCTGGAGCACAACCTCCTGCTGGTCGACCGCCTCGTCAAGCTGGCCGACGAGTTCCACGTGACGGCCGCGCAGCTCGCGCTGGCCTGGCTGCACCACAAGGGCCGGGACGTGATCCCGATCCCGGGGGCCAAGCACCGGGCCCACCTGGAGGAGAACGCCGACGCCGCCTTCCTGAGCCTCAGCCGGTCCGACCTGGCCGCGGTGGAGGCCGCCGTGCCGTCCCAGGAGGTGCGGGGCGAACGCTGGAACGAGCAGAGCATGCGGTTCATCGAGCGCTGAGACGGAGCGGGGCTCCGGGCAGGCCGCCCGGAGCCCCGTCCGCACTCCCGGCGGCGGTCCGCCGCGTCCGCCGGGAGGAGCGCGTCCCGGACGGTGATCGCCCGGGAGGCCTCACCACTCCACCGGCAGCGCGTGCACGCCCTGCATGGTGCTGCCCCGGCGTGCGGGCAACTCGTCCAGCGGGACGCTCAGCCGCAACCCGGGGATCCGCTCGAACAGCACCCTGAACGCGACCTCCAGCTCCATCCGCGCCAGGTTCTGCCCCACACACTGGTGGATGCCGAACCCGAAGGTGAGGTGCTGACGGTCGGAGGCGGCTTCACCTCTGGCGGTGCGGTGAGCGTCGAACTCGTAGGGCCTGGGGAAGACGCCGGCGTCGCGGTTGACCATGGAGGAGGAGACGAGCACACCCTCGCCGGCCCTGATGACCACTCCGTCGATCTCGATGTCCTCGGTGGCCACCCGCACGCCCGACAGGTCGGTCACGGACACCATCCGCAGCAGTTCCTCCACGACCGCGGGCAGGATGTCCGGGTCGGCGCGCAGCGCGGCGAGCTGATCGGGGTGCTCCAGCAGGGTGACGGTGCCGAGGGCGATCATCTGGGACGTCGTGTCGTGGCCGCCGAGCAGCAGCGTCAGCGCGATGCGCAGCAGGTCGTCCCGCGCGAGTCCGTCCTCCCGGTTCGCCTCCTCCGCCAGCCGGTTCAGCAGGCCCTCGCCGCCGGGGTCGCGCTGCTTGGCGGCGAGCAGCCGGTCCAGGTAGTCCCACAGCGCCTGGCCGGCCGCCTCCGCCTCCGCGGGGCTCTTGGCCTGGAGCAGTCCCGCGCTCTCGGTCTCGAAGAACTCGTGCTCCTCGTACGGCACGCCGAGCAGGCGGGAGATCACCGTGGACGGGATGGGCAGCGCGTAGTCACGTACCAGGTCGGCGGGCGGCCCCTTGCGGAGCATGTCGTCGGCGAGTCTCCCGGCGAGCTCCTCGACCTCCGGCCGCAGGGCGCGCACCCGCTTCAGCGTGAAGGCGGGGGCGACCAGCCGCCGCTGCGCCTCGTGCTCGGGAGGGTCGAACCCGATGAGTGCCAGCGGTTTGAAGATGTCCGCCTCGAACCGGGGGAGGATCACGGGGAAGTCCTCCCGTGCCCGGTCGGCCGACATACGCGGGTCGCTCAGCAGGCGCCTGGCCTGCGGGTGCCCGGTGACCATCCAGATGGTGTGCCCGTCCCACAGGCGTACCCGGTGGAGCGGGCCCCGCTCGCCGAGATCCTGGTAACCGGGGGACGGCTGCCAGGGGCACCGCCTGTCCTCCGGGTAGGCGAACAGTTGATCGTTCGGGGACGTCGTCGTGGTGTCCATCGATGCCATGCCTCACTTCCTCGTGCGCGCGGACGGTCTTCGACGGCTGAGCAGGCACCGGGTCAGGCCGGAGCCGGGTCCTCGCGGATGGTGATCGCCCTGGCCGGGCAGTTGTGCGCCGCCCTGCGGACCAGTTCTTCCTGGTCGGGGGCGGGAGTGGGGGTGAGCAGGACGACGAGGCCGTCGTCGTCCTGGTCGAAGACCTCCGAGGTGGCCGCCATGCAGCGCCCGCCGCTGACGCAGCGGTCCCGGTCCGCCCGCACCCACATGCGCCTCACCACTCCACCGGCAGCCGGAGCACCCGCTGCACGGTCCCGGCGCCGAGGATGGGCAGGTCCTCGACGGGCATGGCCAGCCGCATCCCCGGGAGCCGGGTCAGCAGCTCGCGCAGCGCGATCTCCAGTTCGATACGCGCCAGGTTCTGGCCGAGGCACTGATGGATACCGAAACCGAACGTGAGGTGGTGGTTGCCCTCGCGCAGCACGTCGAACTCGTCCGGCCGCTCGTGCGCCCGCGCGTCGCGGTTGGCCAGGGTGCCGGAGACGAGCACACCCTCCCCTTCGCGGATGAGGTGACCCGCGATCTCGATGTCGCCCTTGGCGACCCGCGTGGCCACCAGGTCGGTGGTCGCCACGTAGCGCAGCAACTCCTCGATCGCGTCCGGCAGGCGGCTCATGTCCTCGCGCAGGCGGGCGAGCTGCTCCGGGTGCTCCAGCAGGGTGATGACGCCGAGCGCCAGGGACGAGGAGGTCGTCTCGTGCGCGGCGATCAGCAGGACGAGCGCGATGGAGACCAGCTCGTCGTGGCCGATCTCGCCGGTGGCGACCCGTTCGTGCACGAGAGTGCCGAGCAGGCCGTCGGTGGGTTCCTTGATCTGCAGGGCCACCAGCCGGTCGATGTAGTCCATCAGGTCCTGCGCCGCGGCGGTGGCCTCCTGCTCGTCGCCCAGCATGACCTTGCCGCTGGCGTCCTGGAAGAAGTCGTGGTCCTCGTACGGCACGCCGAGGTGCCGGCAGATCACCAGGGAGGGGAACGGCACGGCGAGCATCGGCACCAGGTCGGCGGGCGGGCCGTGCTCGACGATCTTGTCCACGTAGCCGGAGACGATCTCCTCGATCTCCGGGCGCATGCGGCGCACCGATTTGAGGCTGAAATGCGAGTTGAGATAACGCCGGTAGACGTCGTGAACCGGCGGGTCCATCGCGAGAAGCGCCAAAGTGCGGGCGATCTGCGAGCGGAGCCTCGGGGCGATGATGGGGAAACCGGGGTGGGTGCGATTCGAGGAGAGGTTCGGGTCGGTGAGAATCTCCCGGGCCTCCTTGTATCCCGTCACCATCCAGGCTTCGCGGCCGTCGAAAAGGCTCACCTTCAGCACTGGCCCGCGCTCGCCGATCTCCTGGTATCCGGCCGGCGGCTGGTAGGGGCAGGTGCGTTTCTGCGGGTAGGGAGGAGCTTCCGTCATTTCCTTGTTCCTTCACGGAGAGGGAAACGGACCCGGTCGACGATGATGTTATGCAGAAAGCAAAACGGTGAACAAGTGCGGGCCGCTCCGGCTTTAGAATGGCTTATGTGCCGGTTGGATAAGTGATATGCAGGCGCGGAACGGCGTCCAGAAGAGATTTTGTATAAGGGTGCTGCGAGGTGTCGAACACCGTTGCCGTTTCGCCGGTCTCGACCACTTGCCCCTCTTTCATCACGATGACGCGGTGGCTCAGCCGGCGTACCACCCCGAGGTCGTGGGAGATGAAGACGTACGCCACGCCGAGCCGTTCCTGGACCTCCGCGAGCACGTCGAGCACCTGCGCCTGGATCGAGGCGTCCAGCGCCGAGACCGGTTCGTCGCAGACGATCACGGCCGGCTCCGGGGCGAGGGCACGGGCGATGGCCAGCCGCTGCCGCTGCCCGCCGGACAGGTCCCGCGCCCGCCGGTCGAGGATCCCTTCGTCGAGGCCGACGTACTCCAGGAGCCGCGCCACGTGCCGTGCGCGCTCGCGTGCGGGCGTGCGGTCCACGCGCAGCGGCTCCTCCAGCAGCAGGCGTGCCGTGTAGCGGGGGTCGAAGGAAGCCAGCGGGTTCTGGTAGATCATCTGGATGCGGCGCCGGGCCGCGCGCCGCGCCCGGCCACGCAGCTCGTCCCACGGCCGGCCGTCCACCTCCACCCGGCCCTCGTCGGGGGACAGCAGCCCGGTCAGGAGCCGGCCCACCGTGGTCTTCCCGGATCCCGACTCCCCCACGATCCCGAGCGTCTCGCCGGCGCTGACGGTGGCCGACACCCCTTCCACGGCGGTGAACTCGCCCCTGCCCGGCAGCCGGTATCTCTTGACGAGCCCGTCGGCGCGCAGCACCACCGGCTCACCGCCGTCCGCCGGTCCGCCGGATCCGTGCCGTCCAGGGCCACGCGACGTGCCGAGCACGGCGGCGACCAGGGTCTTGGTGTACGGATGGGTGGGCGACTCCAGCACCTTGGAGGGCGGGCCCTCCTCGACGAAGAGCCCGTCCTTCATCACGTACACGTAGTCGGCGATCTCGGCGACCACGCCGATGTCGTGGCTGATGAGCAGGATCGCGGTGCCGTCGGCGATCCGCTCGCGCAGCAGCCGGAGCACCTGCCGCTGCACGGTCGCGTCCAGTGCCGTCGTCGGCTCGTCGGCGATCAGGAGGTCGGGCCGCGCGGCCAGCGCGGAGGCGATCAGCGCCCGTTGCCGCAGCCCGCCCGACAACTGATGGGGGTACTGCCGCGCCCTGCTCTCGGGGGCGGGGACACCGGTCTCGGTGAGCAGGCGCACGACCTCGGGCTCGATGCCGGCCGGCGGCACGATCCGGTGTTCGCGCAGCGGCTCCGCCACCTCGGCGCCGACGCGGCGCAGCGGGTCGAGCGAGCCGAGCGCGTCCTGGAGCACGAACCCGGCGCGCCGCCCGCGCAGCGTACGCCAGGCACGCTCCCCGGCCTGCCGCAGGTCGGCCCCGTCGAACGTCAGCTCCTGAGCCCGCACGGTGGCGTCGTCCCCTGCCAGCCCCACCAGGCTGCGCGCCGTGACGCTCTTGCCCGACCCGGATTCGCCGACGATCGCGACGACCTGGCCACGTTCGATACGGAACGACACCCCGCGCACGGCCTCGACGGGCCCGCGGCGGGTGGCGAAGGTCACGGCGAGGTCCCGGACGGCGACCAGTTCCGCGGTTCGCGAGACGTCCGGCCCGGTCGCCGTCGTGGCCGGTCTCATGCCCGCCTCCGTTCGATACGGTCCTGAAGGTGCCGGCCGACGACCGTGACGGCCAGGACCGCGAGCGTGATCGCCGCGCCGGGGAACGCGGCGGGCCACCAGGCGAGGGCGAGGAACTCCCGGCTCTCGGCCAGCATCGCGCCCCACTCCGCCGTCGGCGGCTGGGGGCCGAGACCCACGAAACTCAGCGAGGAACCCGCCACGATCATCGCTCCGAGGCTCACCGTCGCCAGGGCCATGACCGGCCCGAACGCGTTCGGCAGGACGTGACGCAGCACCACCTGGGCTCTGCCGAGCCCGAATCCGTGAGCCGCCTCGACGTACTGCGAGACCCGGATCCTGATCACCTCGGTGCGCACCACCCGCGCGAAGACAGGCAGCGACACCACCGCCAGGCCGACGCACGTGGGACCCGCGCCGGGCCCGAGCACCGCGACGACGAGGAACGCCAGCAGCAGGCCGGGAACGGAGAGGACCACGTCGAGCGACCTGCTCAGCACCTGGTCCACGACCCGGCCGAGCTGCGCGGCCGCCACGCCGATCAGGACGCCCCCGGCCAGTGCCAGCGCGACGGCGCCGGCGCCGATGAGCAGCGAGGGGCGGACGCCGTACACGATCCGCGCGTACAGGTCCCGGCCGTTCTGGTCGGTGCCGAGCCAGTGCTCGGCGCTCGGCGGCCGCAGCGTCGCGTTCAGGTCGGTCGCGTCGGGATCGGCGCCGGTGAACAGCGACGGGAGGGCCGCCATCGCGACCAGCAGCGCCAGGACGGCCGTTCCGAGCCACACGCTCTTGGTCACGCCCACCTCCCGGTCTCCCGTGTCCGCGGGTCGATCAGCCAGATGAGGACGTCGACCGCGATGTTGATCGCCACGAACACGACCGCGGTCAGCAGCACCACCGCGATCACTACGGGCATGTCCTTGTTCTGCACCGCGAACAACATCAGCCGCCCGATCCCCTGCCGGGAGAAGACGATCTCGATGATCACGGCGCCGCCGATGAGCGAGCCGGCGATCCATCCGAGCAGCGTGGCCGCGGGGAGCATGGCGTGCCGCAGCACGTGCCGCACGCGCAGGGCCGGCTCGCCGATGCCGCGCGAGCGCGCGGTGACCACGAAAGGTTCCTCCAGCGCCTGCAGGATGCCCTGACGCAGCACACCCGTCACCACCGCCGTCGGCGCGGCGGCGAGCGCGATGGTCGGCAGCACCAGGCCCATCGGCGAGGACGACCCGATGGCCGGGAACCAGTGCAGCGTGAAGGAGAACAGCGTCAGCAGCAGCAACCCCAGCCAGAAGGGCGGCAGCGCCACGACCAGTGACTCGGCGGCGGCGAACGACGACCGCACCCACCGCCTCCGGTTCGCGCTCACCAGCGCGAGCAGGACGGAGGCGACGAGCGTGACCAGCAGCGTCGTCAGGATCAGCAGCAGGGTGTGCGGGAGCCGCGCCGCGATCTCGTCCCACACCGGCCGGCGCAACACGTAGGAGTCGCCGAACTCGCCGCGGACGACCCTGCCGAGGTAGGCGGCGTACTGCACCCACAGCGGGTCGTCGAGCCGGTACTCGGCGATGATCTGGGCGCGTATCTCGGGGC
Organism: Sphaerisporangium sp. B11E5; assembly: GCF_039871875.1. Taxonomy (NCBI): domain Bacteria; kingdom Bacillati; phylum Actinomycetota; class Actinomycetes; order Streptosporangiales; family Streptosporangiaceae; genus Sphaerisporangium; species Sphaerisporangium sp. B11E5. The sequence goes on from NZ_JBDPMD010000058.1 coordinate 26,798, forward strand.
TCACCCTGGACCGCGCGAGCAGGACGTCGGCCGTGCCGCCCGGCATGAGCCGCAGGAGGCAGAACGTCACCGTCACCGCTCCCCACAACACCGCGGCCGAGGCGGCCAGCCGCACCAGCACCAGGCGCGCCGCCCCCCGGCGGCGGCCGGCGGCCCGGCCCGGCTCCACCGCCGGGGCCGGCGGCGCCTTCAGGACGTCAGCCATGTGCTGTGGAAGCTCGGGGTCCCGTCGGCGTTGAAGCCGACCTGCCGCACCCCGTCCCGGGCCGCCACCGTGGACAGGGGCGAGTAGATGGGCAGCACCGCGACGTCCTCGGTGATGGTTCTCTGCACCTGCGCGTAGATCCGGTACCGGTCGGCCTGGTCCTTGGCGGCCAGCGCGCGGCGGAAGTCCTCCTCCACGCGCGGGTTGTCGTACCTGGCCATGTTGTTGTTGACCCCGCGTTCGCGGGTGGGGATGTTGTCGGCCCCGAACAGCACGCGCAGCACTTCCGGCCCCGGCGACGAGAAGCTCGTGTCGATCAGTTCGTAGTCACCGGCGAGGAGGCGGTTGACGAACGTCCCGCCGTCGACGTTCTCCTCGACCGTCTCGACACCGAGCCGCTTGGCCGCCGCCTGGATCTGGACGGCGAGGTTGGCCACCGACCCGTCCGACCACAGATGGCGCAGGGTCAGCCGCTTGCCGTTCTTGGTGCGGTAGCCCGCCGCGTCCCGCCCGGTCCATCCCGCCTGGTCGAGCAGCCGCCCGGCTTCCGCGGGGTCGTAGGCGTACGCCGGGGCCACCGAGGGGTCGTACCCGGGGGTGCTGGGGGACAGCGGGCCCTTGGCCCCCTCGTACACCCCGAAGTAGACGTTCTTGACGATCTGCTGCCAGTCGATGCCGGCGCGGAGCGCCTTGCGCACGTTGACGTCGCTGAGCGGCCCCTTGGCGGTGTTCGGCCAGTAGCTGTAGGGGATGCCGGGGAACCCGGTGGAGTGCACGGTGAACCCGGGGGTTCTCTTCAGCGTGCCGATGCTTGTCGGCGACAGCCCGGTGACGGCGTCGACCTGGCCGCTGGTCAGCGCGCCCATCCTGGCCGGGCCGTCCGGCACGACCGTGACCTCGATGCGCTCCAGCCGGGGCGGGCCGTTCTTCGACGCGGCCGCCGGCGCCCACGTGTAGGCGGGGTTCCTGACGTAGTCGATGCCCTTCTGCGGCACCAGGCCGGCCGGCGCGGTGAACGGGCCGGTACCGACGATCTTCGCGCACAGCGCCGAGGGGGAGCCTTTGAGCGTGCGGGGGGACTCCATGCCGAGGTTGGGCAACGCCAGGGCGCCGAGGAACGACGAGTCGGGGCGCTTGAGGCTGATCTCGACCGTGTCCGGGTCCACGACCTTCGCCGAGTCGTAGGCCGCGATCAAGCTGGCGGCCAGCAGGGACTTGGTGTCCGGGTCCACCACGTGGTCGAGGTTGGCGACCACCGCGCGGGCGTCGAACTTCTCCCCGTCGGTGAAGGTGACACCGCCGAGCAGGTCGAAGGTGTACTTCCGTCCGTCCGGCGAGATCGTCCACCGGGTCGCCAGCCAGGGGTGGAAGTCGCCCCGGGAGTCCTGGTACACGAGGGAGTCCAGGATCGGCCGCGTGAGCATCCGTGCCGACTCCGTCGGGCTCTGGTGCGGGTCCAGGCACTCCGGTTCCTTCTCCACCGCCAGGCGCAGGGTGCCGCCGTCGCGGGGAGTGCCCGCCGCGGTGGCCGGCCCGCCCGTCCCGGACGAGCATCCCGCGGCGAGGATCAGCATCAGTGTGGCCGTGCCCGCCGCGACGGCGGCGGGTCCCCTGGGCCTCAAGCTCCTGGCAGCACCCATCTCGTCCTCATTGCTCTGACGTCGCCTCCGCCGAAGCCCGGCGCTCGGCCAGGAACACAGTGCGGCGCGGTTCTAAAGCGACGCTGAACATCGCGGGCGGGCTACAGCGATGAGACGATCTTGGTGAGCAGCTCGTAGGAGCGGATCCTCGCCTGGTGGTCGGGTACCTGGGTGAGCACGAACAACTCGTCCGCGCCGGTCTGGCGCACCAGCGCGCCGAGACGGGGCGTGATGCGCTCCGGCGAGCCGACGAACTGCGGATCGATCTTCTCCCGCAGGAACCGGTGCTCGGCGGGGGAGAACGTGTGCGCGGCCGTTTCCTCCTCGGTGGGCAGCAGCGTCGCGGGGTGGCCGGTCCGCATCAGGATCTGGCCGTACACGAAGGACTCGGCCAGCCGGTGCGCCCGCTCGTCGTCCTCGGCCGCGACCACCGTCAGCCCCACGCAGGCCCACGGCCGCGGCCACCGGGGCGAGGGCTGGAAGGAACGGCGGTACGCCTCCAGCGCCTCGGGGGCGCCGGCGCCCACGATCGCGTGGGCGTAGACGTAGGGCAGGCCCATGCGGCCGGCGTACGCGGCGCTGCCGGTGCTCGACCCCACCATCCAGATGTCCGGCGGGGTGGTGGGCTCCGGTATCGCCCGCACACCCTGGCTGCCTCCGGAGAAGTACTCCTGGAGCTCCTTCAGCGCGGCGCCGAAGTCGAGCCCGCGCGGGTCGCCGAGGCGGGCGGCCGCCTCTCCGGAGCCGCCGGCCGCGCGCCCGAGACCGAGGTCCACCCGGTCGGGGTAGAGGCCGGCCAGCACGCCGAACTGCTCGGCGATCACGTACGGCGAGTGGTTCGGCAGCAGTACGGCGCCGGAGCCGACCCGGATGCTGGAGGTGGCTTCCAGGATCGGCCCGGCGAGCACCGCGGGGGCGGACGTGGCGAGCGCGGGGGTGTCGTGGTGTTCCGCCACCCAGTAGCGCCGGTAGCCGAACGCCTCCACCGCCTTGGCGAGCTCGATCGAGCGGCGTAACGCGTCGCCCGCCGTGTCACCGCGCCAGACAGGTGCGGTGTCGTGCACGGAGACGGCGATTCCTTCGGCCAACGTCCTCTCCTTCGTCCGGGCCAACTGATTTCCGCGTCTTTGGGCATATGCGGAGGTATCCTCACGTTATGCCCCCGCACAGTTAAGTCGAGGTTTCCTCAGGTTGTCAACGCCGGTTCCGCGGGGACCGGCACCACCCGGCCCGCGACCCGCAGCGTGAGGTGCTCAGGCACCTCGACGATCTCGCTCAGGTCGTGCGTGTACCGCGCCGACTCCGGCGCCGACTCGGCCACCGCGAACCCGTAGTGCGAGTAGAAGTCCCGGACCTTGGCGTTCTTGGCGGTCGCGACATAGCGCCCCCGCACCTCGGGGAAACCCGCCGCGCGTGCCTGGCCGAGCACCGCGGCCAGGCACGCCTGCTCGATCCCCCGCGAGAACACACGGCAGCTCAGCAGGAAGTTGTCGATCAGCAGCCCGTCGCGGTCCGCACTGAGGAAGACCGCCCCGACGACGCCGTTGTGCCCGAACCGGTCGGCGGCGGAGATCGCCAGCACACAGGAGCCGGGCCGCTCGGCGCGCTCGCGCACCTCCTCCTGCGACAGGCGTTCCGTGGTCAGGTTGAACTGGTTGGTGCGCAGGGTGAGCTGCGACAACCGGGCGATGTCACCGCCGGCCGCGGGCGCCAGCGTCACGGACACGCCGAGGCCTTCCAGGAACTCCTGCGCCGACCCCGCCGCCGCGAGGAACTCCGACCTGGCGGCCTCCTCGTGGTAGCGCCGCGTCCGCAGACGGTCCTCCGCGGTGACCTCCGTCGTGGTGAACCAGCCCTCCGCGAGCAGCCGGGAGGCGTGCAGCGCGGGGTCGTCGCCGAGACGGACCACCGCGGTCTCAGGCAGTTCCGCCGCCACCGCGGCGCACTCGTGGACGCTGTCGTCGGCGAACACGACGCTGTCGCCGCCGAGGTTGAGCTCGCGCAGCAGCGTGCGCAGATTGTCCGGCTTGGGCTGCCAGTTGGCGAGGACGCGGACGAAGTCCTCCGCGCGCACCACCATGTCCGGGTGATCGCGCAGTGCGGCGAGCACCGCGTCCTGGTCGTTCTTGCTCACCGCGGCGAGCAGCACGCCCTGCGCCCCCAACTGCTTGACCACGCCCTGGAACCGGCGGAAAGCCTCCCCCCGCTTGCCGTGGGCCACCTCGATGCCCTCCACGCCGTCGTCCCCGAGCACGCCGCCCCACAAGGTCTGGTCGAGGTCGATCGCCAGCACCTTCTTGCCGCGGCCGGTGCGGGCCCGCACCAGGCCGGCCAGTTCGCGGGCGTAGGCGCCGAGCAGCCCGTCCGACAGGTGGGCGCCCGCGTAGACCTCGAAGCGCGGGTCGGACAACGCGATCTCCGTGGTCAGCAGGGGGTCGAGGTCCGTCACCACGATCGTGTCCGACGATTCGCCGAGTTCGAGCAGTTCGGCGTTGGCCCGGCGCCAGGCCGCCCCGAGCCGGGCCCTGCCCCGGTGGTCAAGGAGCTGGACCTGCCACGACCGGGGCAGCGGGAGCGTGTTGAGCACGAGGACGCCGGAGCCGCTCCCGGCGAACCGCGCCGCCAGCCGCCGCCACAGCGTGAGCTTGCCCGCCAGCACCCGCGCCACGTCGTCCGCGGTGAACGGCACGCCCACCTCGTCGAAGACGGTGGCGTGGTCGAGCACGCAGACGGTCATGTCGGGGCGCTCGGCGTACAGCGTGCTGCCGGGGTCGCCCAGCTCGAAGACGTAGGAGCCGAAGCCGGCGAGGCGGACGGCGGGCAGGTACCCGTGGCGGGCCAGCGCCCCGGTCAGCGCCGTGCCCAGCGCGTCCAGGGTGCCGTGCCCGGTGACGGTCACCCGCACCCGCGGGATTCCGGGGTGACGGGCGCGCACGGCCTCCGTGTCGAGCCGGGCCAGCAGCCGCGCCGAACGGGCGGTGTCCTGCTCGTCCATCGCGGCCAGCAGCGGCGCCACCTGGTCGTACCGCTCCACGAGTGTTCCCTCGCGGTGCAGGGCGCGCAGCCGGGCCAGCGCCTCGGCGCTCTCCATGATCATCCTACCTCCGTGGGGATCTGCGCCGCCTCCGGGCCGGCGGACTGGTCGAGCAGCCGCTCCAGGCGGGCGGCGAGATCACGGGCGGTGCGGTGGTCGAGCACCATCCCCGGCTTGACGGCGACGCCGGTCTCCCGTGAGAGCCGGCCGGCGATCTCCAGAGCGCCGAAGGAGGTGACGCCGATCTGGGTCAGGTCGTCGCCCGGGTCGATCACGTCGTGGGAGTGCCCGAGCGCGGCGGCCACCGCGTCGAGCACCATGGACGTCAACAGGTCGCGGCGCTCCCGCTCGGGCATCCCCCGCAGGGCCGCGCCCGGCGGCTCCTGCCCGGCGGGCGGCGCCGCGTGCTGTTCCGCGGGCCGCTCCACGTGCCACCGGCGCCGCAGGGCGGCCAGCACCTCACGGACCACAGCGGGGTCGGCGTCCAGGCCCCCCACGAGTCCGCCGAACCGTTCGGGATCGAGACGGTCCACCGCGTCCCACAGCTCCCGGTCACGGAGCGCGCCGCCGCCTCCCGACACGGCAGGCAACCAGTGCCGCTCCCCGTGGAACGGGTAGGTCGGCACGAGCGCGGGATCGGCTCGCGGTCCCTCGCCGTGCACTTTCGACCAGTCGACCCGCACGCCGCGTGCGTGCGCCTGCCCGATCGCGCGCAGCACCGAGCGGGCCTCCGCGGCGGGATCGCGGACGAGCGCGACGGCCGCCACCTGGTCCCCCGCCTCCGCGAGGCAGTCGCCGATCATGCCGGTCATCGTGGTGTCGGGACCGATCTCCACGAACGTGTCGAAGCCGAGGTCGCGCAGCGTGCGCACGCAGTCGTGGAAACGGACCGGGCTGCGCACCTGGGCGGCCCAGTGGTCCGGGGCGGCCAGCTCCTCCCGTGAGACCACCCGGCCCGTCCTGTTGGACAGCAGCACGGACGAGGGGGGCCCGGCGGCCACGCGGCCGGCGGCCCGCGTGATGGCGGGCAGCGCCGTGTCCATGTGCGGGGAGTGGAAGGCGTGGCTGACCGCCAGCGCCTTCGTGCGCACTCCCCTGGCCCGCCACTCGGCCGCCAGCTTGCGCACCGCGCCGGCGTCACCCGAGATCACCGTGGCACGCGGGCCGTTGACGGCGGCCACGGCCACCTGTCCCTCCAGGCCCTCCAGCGAGGCCCGCACCTCGGCCTCCGCGGCGCGCAGCGACACCATGCCGCCGCCTCCGGGCGCCGCCTGCATGGCCAGCGCCCGCGCCACCACCAGGTACGCCGCGTCCTCCAGCGACAACACGCCGGCCACGTGCGCCGCGGTCAGCTCGCCGATGGAGTGGCCGAGCAGCGCGCCGGCGATCACGCCGAGGTCCTCGGCCAGCCGGCACAGCGCGAGCTGCACGGCGAACAGCGCGGGCTGGGTGAACTCCGTGTGCCGCAGCAGCTCACCGTCCGGCGCGAACACCGCCTCCCGTACTCCGGGGCCGTCCGCGCCCTGGAGCTTCCTCGCCCGGTCGAGCGCCGCGCAGGACGCGTCGAACGCCTCGGCGTAGGCGGGGAACCGCTCGTACAGCTCACGGCCCATCCCGGGGCGCTGCGTCCCCTGGCCGCTGAAGACGAAGGCCACCTTCGGGGCCGGCCGGGCCGGGGCGACCGGGCCGGAGAGACCGGTGAGGACGTCCAGCTCACGGGCCAGCTCGCCCGCGTCCGCGCCGAGCGCCACCGCGCGGTACCGGAACACCTGCCTGCGGGTGGCCAGGGTGCGTGCGACGGCGACCGGGTCCACGTCCGGCCGCCGCGCGAGGTCGCGCAGCCGGGCGGCCTGGGCGCGCACCGCCTCGGGCGTCCGGCCCGACAGGGGCCACAGGACGGCCACCGGCGGCTCGGACTGCTCGGGTTCCGGGCCCTCGCCCTCCGGCGCCTCCTCCACGATGAGATGGGCGTTGGTGCCGCTGATGCCGAAGGAGGAGACGCCGGCCCGGCGCGGCCGATCGGCGCGCGGCCAGGGACGGGGCTCGACCAGCGGCTCCACCCCCGCCCAGTCGACCAGCTCGGAGCGTTCGGCCGCGTGCAGGGTCGCCGGCAGCACACCGTGCCGCAGCGCCATCACCATCTTGATCAGGCCGGCCACGCCGGCGGCGGCCTGCGTGTGACCGAGGTTCGACTTGACCGCGCCGAGCCACAACGGCTCCCGCCGGCCGGACGCCGTGCCGTACACCGCGACCAGGGCACCCGCCTCGATGGGATCGCCGAGGCCGGTGCCGGTGCCGTGCGCCTCCACCGCGTCCACCTCGGCCGGGGTCAGCCCGGCGGTGCGCAGGGCGGCTTCGATCACCTTGCGCTGGGCGATGCCGTTGGGCGCGGTGATCCCGTTGCTGGCGCCGTCGGAGTTGATCGCCGAGCCGCGGATCACCGCGAGGACCGGGTGGCCGTTGCGCCGCGCGTCCGAGAGGCGCTCAAGCACCAGCACGCCCAGCCCTTCACCGAAGCCCGTGCCGTCGGCGGTGCGGGAGAACGCCTTGCACCGCCGGTCGGCGGCCAGGCCGCCCTGCAGCGCGAACTCCACGAACACCCGGGGTGTGGCCATCACGGTGACGCCACCGGCCACGGCGAGGTCGCACTCGGACGCGCGCAGCGCCTGCGCGGCCAGGTGGATCGCCACCAGCGACGACGAGCACGCGGTGTCGACCGTGAGCGCGGGGCCCTCCAAGCCGAAGGTGTAGGCGAGCCGTCCCGACGCCATGCTCGTCGCGTTGCCGGTCATCAGGTACCCCTCGAGCTCGGGGGGCACGTCCGGCAACGGCGGGGCGTAGTCCTGGTAGATCACCCCGGTGAAGACCCCGGTACGGCTGCCGCGCAGCGTCTCGGGCACGATCCCGGCGCGCTCCACGGCCTCCCACGACACCTCGAGCAACCGCCGGTGCTGCGGGTCCATCGCGGCCGCCTCCCTGGGGGAGATCCCGAAGAACGCCGCGTCGAACTCCGCCGCGTCGTCGAGGAAGCCGCCGGCCCGCACCTGCTCGCGCAACGCGGGGTCCCAGCCGCGGTCGCGGGGCGGATCGCCGACGGTGTCGACGCCGTCGGCGACCACCCGCCACAGATCCTCGGGCGAGCGCACGCCGCCCGGGAACCGGCAGGCCATGGACACCACGGCCACGGGCTCGGGGGCCGACAGGGCGGCGAGCTCCTTCTTCATCCGCTTCAGCTCACCGGTCGCCCAGCCAAGGTATTCGACCAGTTTCTTCTCGTCAGACATTCGGTCCGCCATCTCTAGGATCGAAGCTCGGAGTCGATGATCCGGAACAGCTCCTCCGCGGTCGCCGGTATATCGCCGGCCACCGGGGGCTCCGGCGGGGCGGCCGGTCCCGGCTCCGGCGGGGCGAGGAGTTCGAGCAGGTGGCCGGCCAGCGCGGCCGGGGTCGGATGGTCGAACACCACCGTCGCGGGCAGCCGCAGGCCCGTGGCCTTGCCGAGGCGGTTGCGCAGCTCGACGGCGGTGAGCGAGTCGAAGCCGAGCTCCTTGAAGCTGCGCGCCTCCTCCGCCCCCTCCCCGGGCGCCTGCCCGAGTACGGCCTCCACGTGCCGCAGCACCGTCTCGGCGACCAGGTCACCGCGCCGCCCCGGCTCGGCCGCGGCGAGCAGCCGCGGCAGCGCGGGCCCGCTCCGCTCGTCCGTGACGTCCGCCGGCCGCGCCGGCCCGCGGTCGCGCAGCAGGCCACGCAGCGGCGGCGCGGGGTCGGCGAGCCCGGCGAGCCTGGTGAGGTCCAGCCGCACGGCGGCCAGGGACGGCTGGGCGGCGGACATCGCCGCGTCGAGCAGCGCCAGGCCGCGCCGGGGGGACAGCGGCAGCAGCCCGGAGCGCGCCATCCTGGCCCGGTCGGCCTCGGAGAGGGAGCCGGTCATGGCGCTGTCGGACTGCCACAGGCCCCAGGCGACGGAGGTGGCGGGCAGGCCGTCGCGGGTCCTCGCCACGGCGAGCGCGTCGAGGGCCACGTTGGCCGCGGCGTAGGCCCCCTGGCCGGGGCTGCCGACGATCCCCGCGGCCGAGGAGAACAGCACGAACGCCGCCAGGTCGGCGTCCCTGGTGAGCTCGTGCAGGTGCCAGGCGCCGTCCACCTTGGGCCGCAGCACCGCGTCGAGCCGCTCCGGGGTGAGGGTGCCGATCGTGGCGTCGTCCAGCACGCCGGCCGCGTGCAGCACGGCCGTCAGCGGGTGCCGCGCCGGGACCTCGGCGAGCACCCGGGCCAGCGCGCCGGCGTCGGCGACGTCCGCCGCGGCGAAACTCACTTCGACGCCGAGGGCGGTGAGCTCGTCGCGGAGCCGCCCGGCGGACGCGGCCGACGCGCCCCGCCGGCTGACCAGGAGCAGGTGCCGGGCCCCGTGCCGCCTGACCATGTGCGCCGCCACGAGGCCGCCGACCCCTCCGGTCGCACCGGTGATCAGGACGGTGCCCTCGGGGTCGATCGCGCGGGGGACGCGCAGCGCCACCTTCCCGACGTGCCGTGCGGCGCTGAGGTACCGGACGGCCTCGGCGGCCTGACCGGCGTCCCAGGCCGTGACCGGGAGAGGGGTGAGGACCCCGCTGTCGAACAGCGCGGCGATGTCCCGCAACATGTGGCCGATCCGGTCGGGCCCGGCCTCGGCGAGGTCGAACGCCCGGTACCGCACGCCGTACCGGCCGGCGATCAGGGCGGGGTCCCTGACGTCCGTCTTGCCCATCTCGATGAAACGGCCGCCGGGGGCGAGCAACTCCAGCGAGGCGTCCACGAACTCGCGTGCCAGCGAGTTCAGCACGATGTCCACCCCGTGGCCGCCGGTCGCCGCGCGCACGGTCTCGACGAAGGACAGGTCACGCGAGCCGGCGATCCTCTCCGGGGGCAGGCCGGCCGCCCGCACCGCGTCCCACTTGCCGGGGCTCGCGGTGCCGAAGGCGATCAGCCCCCGGTGCCGCGCCAGTTGCAGCGCCGCGCCGCCCACGCCGCCGGCCGCCGAGTGGACCAGCAGGCGTTCCCCCGGGCGGGCGCCGGCGAGGTCGCCGAGCGCGTAGTAGGCGGTGAGGAACACCGCGGGCACGGTCGCCGCCTGGGCGAACGACAACCCGGCCGGGATGCGCACCAGCAGCCGGTGGTCGGTCACCGCCTCCGGCCCGATGCCGCCGGAGATGAGCCCCATGACCCGGTCGCCGGGCTCGATCCCGGTCACCTGTTCGCCGACGGCGAGCACCACGCCGGCGCCCTCGGTCCCGAGGTCGGCCGTGCCCGGGTACATCCCGAGCGCGAGCATCGCGTCGCGGAAGTTGAGCCCGGCCACGCGGACGGCCACGCGGACCTCTTCGCGGCCGAGCGGGCGTTCCTCGACCGGCCGGTACGCGAGGTCCTCGGCGACGCCGCTCTCGGCGGCGGTCAGGCGCCAGGGGCCCGCCGGCCGGGCCGGGTCCGGCCGGCGCCGCCTCAGCCGGGGCACCAGCGACCGGCCGTCCCGCACGGCGATCTGCGGCTCGCCGCACGCCACGGCGGTGAGGATCTCTTCCGGCCCGGCGGAGGGCGACCCGGCGTCCACGAGCACCACGCGGCCCGGCTCCTCGGCCTGCACGCTGCGGACCAGCCCCCACACGCCCGCGCCGTCGAGCGCGTCGGCCCGGTCGCCCGGGACCGCGTCCACCGCGCGGTGGGTGCGCACCACGAACAGGGTGCCGTCCAGCCGGGGCTCGGCCAGCCCCGCGCGGAGCGTGCCGAGCACCCGCGACAGCGCGGCACGCACCGCCTGAGGCATGTCACCGCGGCCCCCGCTGACCGGCACGACCAGCACCTCGGGCGCGGCCTCGCCGGAGTCCAGCGCCGCCAGCACCGCGTCCAGGTCCCGGTGGCCGCCGGGGCCGAGCGTCCAGGCGCGTACCGGGCGCCGGTCCGCCGCCGGTCCCGCGGGCTCCCAGGCCGGCTCGTACAGCAGGTCGTCCTCGGCCGCGGCGGCCAGGTCGGCCGGGTCGGCCACGCGGAACGTCACGGCCTCGACGGACGCGACCGGCGTGCCGTCCGCGGCGGTGAGCTCGGCCGAGACCGCCTCACCGTCCGTGCGGCGCAGACGTACCCGCGCGGCCCCTCGCGCGTCGCCGTGCCGGGTGAAGCCGCGCCAGGTGAAGGGCAGCCGCACGGCACCGTCGCCGGGGAACAGGCCGGCCAGGGCCACGGCGTGCAGCGCGGCGTCCAGCACGGTCGGCGCGAGCCGGTATCCGGGCGGCGGTGACAGGGACACCTCGGCGAGCACCTCGTCCCCCGACCGCCAGGCCGCGCGGAGCCCGCGGAACGCCGGGCCGTAGTGGTAGCCCCTGGCGGCCAGGTCGTCGTACAGCTCCGCGGTCTGAAGCGGTTCGGCCGCGTGCGGCGGCCATTCCCCCGCGACCTTCGCCGGGGCGGTCGCGGACGTCACCATGCCGGCGGCGTACGCCGTCCACGGCTCGCCGAGCGGCCCCGCGCCCGCCGACGGCCTGGCGTACACGCCGACCGGGCGCAGGCCGTCGTGCTCCGCCTCGCCCACCGACACCTGGATCTCGACCGCCGCGCCGGGGTCGAGCACCAGCGGCCGGCGCAGGGTCAGCTCGTCCACCCGTGGGGCGCCGGCGAGTTCCCCGGCGAAGGCCGCCATCTCGGCGAACACCGCGCCGGGGACGAGCACCGTGTCGTCCACGACGTGGTCGGCCAGCCACGGGTGCTCCCGCAGGGACAACCGGCCGAGCAGCAGCAGGCCGTCCCCGTCCGCCGGCCGCACGACCGTGGTCAGCATCGGGTGCGTGACCTGCCGCGCGCCCGCGGGGACGCCGCCGCCCCCGGCCGCCTCCAGCCAGTGGCGGCGGCGGTCGAAGGCGTAGGTGGGCAGGGCGGGCAGTCCCTGGCGCCGCCCGCCGAGGTGCGCCGTCCACTCGACGGGCACGCCGTTCACCCACGCCTCGGCCACCGAGACGAGCATCCTCGACAGGCCGCCGTCGCCCCGGCGCAGCGTGCCGAGCACCGCGGACCCGTCCGCCCCGGGTGAGGCGTCGAGAACGTCCTGCACCCCCATGCCGACCACCGGGTGCGGGCTCACCTCGACGAACACCTCGTGGCCCGCCTCGACGGCCGCCTCCACGGCCGCCTGCAGCAGTACCGGCCTGCGCAGGTTGCGGTACCAGTACCCGGGTCCGCCGAAGTCCTCGCCGTCGCCCGGTTCGACCCTGCGGCCCGTGACGGTGGAGAAGACGTCGGCGGCGAACGCGGAGACCGGCGCCGGCCGGGGCAGCGTCCGCAGCAGGTCGGCTTCGACCGCCTCCACCTGCGGGGAGTGGGAGGCGTAGTCGACGCCGACCAGACGGGCGCGCACCCCCCGGGCCTCGAAGTCGTCGCGCAGGCGGTGCACCGCCTGGACCTCGCCGGCGACGACCGTGGACAGCGGCCCGTTGAGCGCGGCGACGGACACGGCGCCCGTGACGTCGGCCAGCGCGTCGCGCACCAGCTCGGCGGAGGCCGCGACGGACAGCATGGCGCCGCCGCCGGCGAGGGTGCGCACGGCCGCGCTGCGCAGCGCGACCACGGCCGCCGACTCCTCCAGCGACAACGATCCCGCGGCGAGCGCGGCGGCGATCTCGCCCTGCGAATGACCGATCACGCCGGCGGGCCGCACCCCGAAGGACTCCCAGACGGCGGTCAGCGCGGTCATGGTGGCCCAGAGCACGGGTTGCACGACGTCCACCCGCGCGAGATCGACGTCGCCTCGCAGGGCGTCGTGCAGCGACCAGCCGGTCACCGGTGCGAGCGCGGCGGCGCACTCGTCGATCCGGCGGGCGAAGATCGGGGACTCCGCCAGCAACGCCTGGGCCATGCCCTCCCACTGCGCGCCCTGACCCGGGTAGAGGAAGACCGCCCGGCGGGGGGACGGCGCGTGGCCGGTGACCACCGACGCCGCGGGTGAGCCGTCCGCGACGGCGGCCAGGCCCGCGAGCGCCTCGTCCCGGTCGCCCGCCACGACGACGGCGCGGTGGGCGAACCCGGCACGGGTGTGCGCCAGCTCCGCCGCGACGGCGGCCAGGGGGACGCCGGGATGCCGGAGGAGGTACTCGCGCAGCCGCACCGCCTCCCCCCGCAGGGCGCGGGCCGACTTGGCGGACAACACCAGCGGCACCGGCCCGCCCGGCGGCTCCGGCTCCGGTACCGGGTCAGGGGCGGGTGGCGGCTCCTCGATGACGACGTGCGCGTTGGTCCCGCTCATGCCGAACGCCGAGACGCCGAAGCGCCGTGGACGCTCCCCCGCGGGCCAGGGGGTGTTCTCGGTGAGCAGGGCGACGCCGCCGCGGTCCCAGTCGACGTGCCTGGTCGGCTCGTCGACGTGCAGGGTGCGCGGCAGCGTGCCGTGCTCCAGCGCCATGACCATCTTGATGATCCCGCCGACCCCGGCCGCGGCCTGCGTGTGCCCGATGTTGGACTTCAGCGAGCCCAGCCACAGCGGTGGCCGACCGGCTCGCGCCGCGCCGTACGTGCCGAGCAGGGCCTGCGCCTCCACCGGATCGCCGAGCGTGGTGCCGGTGCCGTGCGCCTCGACCGCGTCCACGTCCGCCGGGGAGAGCCCGGCGGACCGCAGCGCCTCCTCGATCACCCGCTCCTGCGCGGGGCCGTTGGGCGCGGTGAGCCCGTTGCTGGCGCCGTCCTGGTTCACGGCCGTCCCCCGGACCACGGCCAGCACCGGGTGGCCGTTGCGCCGCGCGTCCGACAGCCGCTCGAGCAGCAGCAGCCCGACGCCCTCGCTGAAGCCGGTGCCGTCGGCGGCGTCGGCGAACGCGCGGCACCGGCCGTCCGGGGACAACCCGCGTTGCCGGCTGAACTCCACGAAGGTCGCGGGCGTCGCCATGAGCGTGGCACCGCCGGCCAGCGCCAGGTCGCACTCCCCGCCGCGCAGGCCCTGGATCGCGAGGTGCAGCGCCACCAGCGAGGACGAACAGGCCGTGTCCACGGTGATGGCCGGGCCGTGCAGGCCGAGGGTGTAGGCGATGCGGCCCGACGCCACGCTGCCCGCGCTGCCCGTGCCGAGGTAGCCGCCGTGCTCGCGCGGGTCGGCCTGGGCCCGGCCGCCGTACTCGGTGTAGATGAGGCCGGCGTAGACGCCGGTGCGGGAGCCGCGCAGGCGGGCCGGGTCGATGCCGGCACGCTGGAACGCCTCCCACGAGGCCTCCAGCAGGAGCCGCTGCTGGGGGTCGGCCGCTCTGGCCTCCCGGGCGTTCATCTCGAAGAAATCCGCGTCGAAGTCGGCGGCGTCGTGCACGAACCCGCCGAAGCGGGTGTAGGAGGTGCCCGGGGTGTCGGGGTCGTCGTCGAACAACGTCTCCAGATCCCAGTCGCGGTCGGTGGGGAACGGCCCGATCCCCTCACCGCCCGCTTCGAGCAGCTCCCACAGTTGCTCGGGGGTGGTCACCCCGCCCGGGTAGCGGCAGGCCATCGCGACGATCGCGATCGGGTCCTCGGCCGGCCTCGCCACGCGGGCCGGCGCCGCCGTGAACGAGCCGGTGGAGGCCAGGTGGCCGGCGAGGGCGCGGGGCGTGGGGTGGTCGAACACGAGCGTGCTCGGCAGGCGACGGCCGAGGGCACGGCTCAGGTGGTCGCGGAGCTGTACCGCGGTCATCGAGTCGAGGCCGAGATCACGGAAGGACCGGTCGGGGCGCACGGCCCGCGCGGAGTCGTACCCGAGGAGGCCGGCGACCGCCCGCACCACCAGGTCGAGCAGCCGCTCCCGGCGTTCCTCCTCCGGCAGCCCGGCGAGGGAGCCGTCGTCTTCCGTTCCGGCGGGTCTGTTCGCGGGCCGCAGGCGCAGCGTGGGCGCCGATGCCGACGTGGCCTCCCTCGGCTCGCCGGCGCGCGTCCGGACCTGTCGTGCGCTCAGGACGACACGTCCGTCCGCGTCCGCGACGACCAGCGAGAACGCCTGCGGATCCGACCAGGTCAGACGGGCGCGCAGCAGCGGGCCCGCCGCGGTCCGGTGCGACCGCACACCGCTCCAGGTGAACGGCATGGTCACCTCGGAGGGCCCGTCCGGCCGGGCCCGGTCGAGGAACGCCGCCTGCACCGCGCCGTCCAGCGCGGCGGGGTGCAACGTGAAGCCCTCGTCACCGGCCGGGGCCTCCAGTTCGGCGAAGACCTCCCCCTCCCGCCGCCACGCCGCCCGCACCGTGCGCAGCCGGGGGCCGTAGTGCACGCCTCGCTCCGCCAGCAGGGCGTAACCGGCGTCCACGTCCAGCGCTTCGGCTTCCTCGGGCGGCCAGGTCGCCGGGAAGTCCGGCTCCTGCTCCGGGTCCTCCGCGCTCAGCGAGCCCGACGCGTGCAGCCGCCACGTCTCGCCGTCGTGGTCCGCGCGCCTCGCGTGGACGGTGACGGCGGCGCCCTCCCCGCTGGGTTCCACCTCGACCTGGACCTGTACGCGGCCGTCCCGCACGTCCACCGGGGCGAGCAGCACGAGCTCCTCCACCTGAGGGAGGCCGACGCGCCCGGCCGCGGCGAGGGCCGCCTCGACGAGGGCGCCGCCGGGGAGCAGGGTGCGCTCGCCGAGCCCGTGCTGGCGGGCCCAGCCTCCCGCCGGCACACCGCCGAGGAACAACACCGACCGCCCGCCCGCGGGTTCCGCGACCACGCCGAGCAGAGGGTGGCCCGCCGCGGTGACGCCGGCGGAGAGGGCCGGGGTCCCGGTGTTCGTGTCGAGCCAGAAGCGCCGTTCCTGGAAGGCGTAGGTGGGCAGGTCGACGCGGCGCCCCGCCGTCACGGGGCTCCAGTCGACGGCGACGCCGGTGACGAAGAGCTCGCCGGCCGAGGTGAGCAGCCGGTCGAGGCCGCCGTCGTCGCGGCGCAGCGAGGCGACGGCGTGCGCCTGCTCCCCGGCGTGCTCGATGGTGTCGCGCAGCGGGGCCACGAGCACCGGGTGCGGGCTGATCTCCAGGAAGCACCGGTGCCCCGCCCGCAGCAGCGCGCCGGCGGTCTGCGCGAACAGTACGGGCCGGCGGAGGTTGTCGTACCAGTACCCGGCGTCCAGCGCGGTGCCGTCGATCTCGCCCGCGGTGACGGTGGAGAAGAAGCCGACGTCGCACGATCGCGGGCGAATTCCGGCGAACCGCGTCAGCAGCGGCTCGCGCAGCGGCTCCACGAACGGCGAGTGGGACGCGTAATCGACGGGGACGAGCCGTGCCCGGACACCCTCGGCCTCACAGCGGGCGACCAGGTCGCGTACCGCCTCCGCCGCGCCGGACACGACCGTCGAACGCGGGCCGTTGACCGCGGCGATCGTGATCGTGTCCACCCCGCCGAGCCGCTCGCCGAGGTCGCCGGCGGGCAGGTCGATCGACGCCATCGCCCCGGAGCCCGCGACGGCGTGGATCGCGGCGGCGCGCCGGGCCACCAGGGCCGCCGCGTCGGCGAGGTCCAGCGCCCCCGCGACGTAGGCGGCGGCGATCTCCCCCTGCGAGTGCCCGACGACGGCGGCGGGCCGCACGCCGAGGGAACGCCAGGCCGCGGCGAGCGAGACCATCACCGAGAAGAGCGAGGGCTGCACCACGTCGGCGCGGGCGAGCAGCGTGTCGTCGGCGGACGTGACCGCCTCCATCAGGTCCCATTCGACGTGCGGGCCGAGCGCCTCGGCGCACCGCAGCATCTCGGCCCGGAACGGCTCGGAGGCGGCGAGCATGTCGCGGGCCATCCCGGCCCACTGCGAGCCCTGCCCGGGGAAGACGAACACCGGGCGACCGGCGGGGCCCGCCTCGCCGGTCGCGGCGCGTCGTGACGGCAGGCCCTGCCGGACCGCGGCGAGCTCGCCCGCGAGGGAGCCGAGGTCACCTCCCACCGCGACCGCGCGGCAGGCGAGATCGGCCCGGGCGGTACGCAGCGTGTACGCCACGTCGGCGGGATCGGCGTCGGGGTGCTCCGCGGCGTAGGCCCGCAGCCGGTCGATCTGGCCGTGCAGAGCCTGCTCGGTGTGCCCGGACACGGTCCACACGATCGGCGCCGCCTCGCCCGCCCGCGACCCGGCCGGTCCGGCCGGCTCCGCGGGACCGGCCGGTGGCGGTTCCTCGATCACGGCGTGCGCGTTGGTGCCGCTGATGCCGAACGAGGAGATCGCGGCGCGGCGTGGACGGTCGCGAGCGGGCCAGGCCCTCGGGGCGGTGAGCGGGGCGAGAGCACCGGCCGTCCAGTCGACGTGCGGGGACGGCTCATCGATGTGCAGGCTCGCCGGGAGCACGCCGTGCCGCATCGCCATGACCATCTTGATCAGGCCGCCGACGCCCGCCGCCGCCTGGGTGTGCCCGATGTTGGACTTGAGGGACGCCAGCCACACCGGGTCGGCGGCCGGCCGCGCCCTGCCGTAGACGTCCATGAGCGCGTTGGCCTCGATCGGGTCGCCGAGCGCCGTACCGGTGCCGTGGCCCTCGACGGCGTCCACCTCGCCGGGCTCCAGTCCCGCCGCGGCCAGCGCGTCCCTGATCACCTGCCGTTGCGCCGAGCCGTTGGGCGCCGACAGCGTGCTGCTCGCGCCGTCGGAGTTGACCGCGCTGCCGCGCAGCACCGCGACGATCGGATGGCCCTCCTGCTGGGCCCGCGACAGGCGTTCGACCAGGACGAGCCCGACGCCCTCCGCCCAGCCGGTGCCGTCCGCGGCGGCCGAGTACGCCTTGCACCGGCCGTCCGGTGACAACCCGCGCTGCCGGCTGAACTCCACGAACGTCGCCGGGGTGGCCATCACGGTGGCACCGCCGGCCACGGCCATCTCGCAGTCCCCCCGGCGTACCGCCTCGGCGGCGTAGTGCAGGGCCACCAGCGAGGACGAGCAGGCGGTGTCCACGGTGACCGCGGGTCCCCGCAGCCCGAAGTGGTAGGCGACGCGGCCCGAGGCGATGCTCCCCGCGCTGCCGGTGCCGATGTATCCCTCGAATCCCTCGGGGGCGCGCGTGTGGCGGGATCCGTAGTCGGAGTACATGACCCCCGCGAACACCCCGATCCGCTGCCCCGGCAGAGACATCGGGTCCAGCCCGGCGCGCTCGAAGAGCTCCCAGGAAGTCTGGAGGAGAAGCCGCTGCTGCGGGTCGATGGTCAGTGCCTCGCGGGGGCTGATGCCGAACAGTTCGGGGTCGAAGTCGGCGGCGGAGTGCAGGAAGCCTCCTTCGGAGGCGTAGCTGGTGCCCTCCAGGTCCGGGTCGGCGGCGATCAGCTCGTCCAGCCGCCATCCGCGGTCGCCGGGGAAGGGGCCGATCGCGTCGGTCCGCGTCTCGACCAGCCGCCACAGGTCCTCCGGCGACCGCACGCCGCCCGGGTACCGGCAGGCCATCGAGACGATCGCCAACGGCTCGCCGGCGGCCCGCTCCAGCCGTTCCAGCGCCGCGCGGGTGCGCAGCAGGTCGGCCGTGGTCCGGCGCAGGTAGTCGCGGAGCTTTTCTTCATTCGCCATAGGGGAACCGCTCTCCGTTGTCATCCGAGGTCCGGCGGATCACTCGCCCAGTTGCCGGTCGAGCAGCCCGAACAGTTCGTCGTCGGACGCCGAGTCCAGGCCGGACAGCGGGTCGGCGCCGTCGCCGGAACCGCTCGTCTCCAAGGTGTCCAGCGCGGACCGCAGCGCGCGGGCCAGCTCGGCCCGCCGGCCGTCACCCTCGGTGAGGCCGGTGGCGGAGGACACCCACATCTCCAGTGCCGCCGGGTCGAACATCGGCCGCTCCGGCGCGCACCGTGTCAGCAGTTGCTCGGTCAGCGCCCCGACGGTGGGGTGGTCGAACAGCACGGTGGCGGGCAGCCGTTCGCCGAGGTCGGCCCCCAGCCGGTTACGCAGCTCGATCGCCGTCAGCGAGTCGAGCCCGAGGTCGAACAGCCCGCGGTCGTCGGGGACGTGGCCGGCACCGGGGAGCCCGAGCACCTCCGCCACCCGCCCGGCGACCGTGTCGTGCACGGCGGCGCGTGCCGTGTCCCGGTCCAGCCCGGCCAGGCGCCGGGGCAGGGGCACGGCCACCGGGGCGGGCCGGGCGGGCACCAGGTCGGCGAGCACCTCGGGGAGGTCGTCGCGCCGCCGGGCGAGCGCTCCGGTGTCGAACCACGCCGGCACCACGGCGGGCCGGCCGCACGCGAGCGAGGTGTCGAGCAGGTCCAGCCCGGCCTCGCTGGTCAGCGGGCGGATGCCCATCCGGCCGAGCCTGGACCGGGACGCCACGTCCAGCTCCGCCGCCATCCCGTCGCCGGGACCGGTCTCCCACAGGCCCCAGGCCAGCGCGACGCCCGGCAGCCCGGCCGCCCGCCGGTGCTGCGCGAGCGCGTCGAGGAAGGCGTTGGCCGCCGCGTACCCGGCCTGGCCCGCGTTGCCGAGCACCCCGGCGAGCGAGGAGAACAACACGAAGGCACGCAGGTCGCGGGTGAAGCGGTGCAGGTTCCACGCCGCGTCCACCTTGGGGCGCAGCACCCGGTCCAGCCGTTCGGGCGTGGTGTTCTCCAGCACCGCGTCGTCGAGGGTGCCCGCGATGTGGAACACGGCCGTGACCGGGGGCTCGGCGCCAGTGAGCAGCGTCTCGGCCGCGGCGGGATCCGCGAGGTCACACGCCGCGACGCGGACCCGCGCGTGCTCGCCGACCTCCTCGGTGAGGGCGCGCAGCGCCGGGTCGCCGTCACCTCGCCTGCTGACGAGCAGCAGGTCGCGCGCTCCATGGCGGGCGACCAGGTGGCGGACGACCTCACGGCCGAGCGCGCCGCCCGCGCCGCTGACCAGGACGGTGCCCGCACCGAGGTCCGGCGGGGCGGCCGGAGCGCCGGTCAGCGGGCGCAGGCGGGGCCGTGACGCCTCGCCGCGGCGGACGGCGAGCTGGCCGGGGCGCGCGGCGATCACCCGGGGGAGCAGCGCGGCGGAGTCCGGGTGGTCGTCGACGTCCACGACACTGACGCGGCCGGGGAACTCCTGCTGCGCCGTGCGGACCAGGCCCCACAGGGAGGCCTGCGCGAGGCCGGGCAGCCGGTCGTCGCCGTCCACCGCCACCGCTCCGCGTGTCACCACCACCAGGTGCCGGTGCTCGGGCAGCGTGACGATCAGGTCGCGGGCCGTCCGGAGCGCCGCACGGACGGCGGCCCCCGGCTCCCCGTCGCCGGTGTACGTGACCACGGGGAAGGGCAGGCCTGCCTCCTTCCCTGCCGGTGCCAGGACGGTCGTGTCCCCGTCGCCGCCCGCGGTGACCCGCGCGGCGGTCCAGACCAGCTCGTACGGCACCGCGGCGGCGGCGCGGCCGCGGTGGAGCGCGGCCCGCGGCACCGGGCGCACCCGCACCTCGGCGGCGGACAACACGGGGACGCCCTGGACGTCGGTCACGTCCAGCCCGAAGGTCTCCTCGCCCGTGTGCCGGATCCTGACCCGCGACGTTCCCTGCGGCCGGCCGTGCGCGCGCACGTCGCGCCAGCCGTAGGGCACATGGACGGTGTCCCGCGCCTCGTCGGTCCGGCCGGCGATCCAGGCGTGCAAGGTGGCGTCCAGCAGTCCGGGCACGAGGTCGTGACCGGTGTCCACCTCGGCGTAGAGGTCGTCCCCGGCCCGCCACATCGCGCGCAGGCCCTGGAACGCCGGGCCGTAGTCGTACCCCTTCTCGGCGAAGGCGGCGTAGGCCCCGCTCACGTCGACCGGTACGGCCTCGGCGGGCCGCTCGCCCGTCCAGGGGTCCGTGCCGCCCGCGTCGTCGGTCAGCACGGCCTCCGCGTGCAGCGTCCACTCCCCGGCGCCCACCGGCCGCGCGTGCACCCGGACCCCGTTGTCCGCCACGGTCACCCGCAGGTGCACGTCCCCATCGCCTGGTACGAGCAGCGGTGCGTGCAGCGTCAGCTCCGCCACGGCCACCATGCCGTGCTGTCCGGCCAGCCAGGTGAGCAGCTCGACGAGCGCGGCCGCGGGGAGCACCGGAGTGCCCGCCAGGGCGTGCTCGGCCAGCCAGGGTTGCCGGCGTGGTGACAACACCCCGGTGTGGACGGTCTGCCCACCGTCCGGCACGACCACCGAGGCGGTGAGCAGCGGATGCTCCGGCTCCTCGGCGCCGATGCCGGCGGCGGTGCCCGTGTCGGCCGGAGGCGCCAGCCACAGCCGTTCACGCCGGAAGGGATAGGTGGGCAGCGGCACCGTGACCGCGTCGCCGAGATACCCGAGCACCGCCCGCCAGTCCCAGTCGACGCCGGAGACGAAGGCCCGGGCCACGAACGACCACAGCGCGAGCAGCTCGTCCCGCCGCCGGTCGAGCACCGGGATCGCGACCGTGTCGTCGCCCACGTCGCACTGCTCGACCATGGCGGTCAGGACGGCGTCGGGGCCGGCTTCCAGGAAGCGGGTCGCGCCGAGCTCGCGCAGGCGGGCGACCGCGTCGGCGAAGCGCACCGTGCCGCGCACCTGGCCGGCCCAGTGCTCGGCCGACCCGAGCGTGTCCGGCCCGGCCTCGCGCGCGGTGAGGGTGGACACCACGGTCCGGTCCGCCTGCCCGGCCCGCAGGCCGTCGATCTCCGCGCGGAAGGCCGCGAGCATCGGCTCCATGTGGGAGGAGTGGAAGGCGTGGCTGACGGTGAGCGTCTTGGTCCGGTGGCCGCGCTCAGCCAGCACGGCGGCCAGTTTCTCCACGGCGGCGGCGGCACCGGAGATCACCACGGAGCCGGGGGCGTTCACCGCGGCGATGTCCACGTCCGATCCCGTTTCCTCGATCAGCCGTTCCACCGTCTCCCGGCCGGCGCCGACGGCGGCCATCAGGCCCCCGCCGGGGAGTTGCTGCATCAGCCGGCCCCGCGTGGCGACCAGCGCGACCGCGTCGGCCTGTGTCAACGCTCCCGCGACGTGCGCGGCGGCGATCTCGCCGATGGAGTGCCCCGCGAGGAAGCCGGCGGGCAGCCCCCACGACTCGAGCAGGCGGAACAGCGCGACCTCCAGCGTGAACAGCGCCGCCTGGGTGTACATGGTCTGGTCGAGCAGACCGGGCTCGCCGTCCCCGGTGATCACGGCCGCCACGTCCGTGCCGTCCAGCCGGCGGAACCGCTCGCAGATGTCGTCGAAGGCCCGCGCGTACGCCGGGAACGTCCGGTACAGGGTGGTGCCCATGCCGGTGTGCTGGCTGCCCTGCCCGGTGAAGAGCACGGCGGTCGCCCCGCGCGCCGCCGTGCCGGTGACCAGCACGGGGAACGTCCCCTCCTGCGGCGTCGTGCCGTCGATCAGGTGGTCGAGCCCGGCGAGCATCTCGTCCAGGTCGCGGCCGAGCACCACGGCGCGTCGCTCGAACGGGGTGCGCGTGGTGGCCAGCGACAGGGCGACGTCGCCGAGGCGCGGTGCCGGTCCGGCCAGCACGTGCGCCTTGAGACGGACGGCCCGTTCGCGCAGCGCGGCGGAGGTGCGCGCGGTGAGCACCCACGGCACCGGCACGCCCGGCGGCGCGCCGACGGGCTCGGCGGGTGTCACCGCCTCGCCCTGCGGCGCGCCGGCGCTCTCGGACGGCGTCACCGCTTCGCCCTGCGGCGCGCCGGCGCTCTCGGACGGCGTCACCGGATCGCCAGGCGACGCTCCGGCGCGCTCCGGCGGTGCCACCGGGTCGCCCGATTCCACGATGACGTGGGCGTTGGTACCACTGATGCCGAAGGACGAGACCGCGGCCCTCCTCGGGCCGGGTGTGGCCGGCCAGTCGACCGGCTCGGCGGCGACCGTGACCGTGCCGCCGGACCAGTCCACGTGCTCGGTGGGCCGGCCGAGGTGCAGCGTGGCGGGCACCCGCCCGTGCCGCATGGCGAGCACCATCTTGATGATCCCCGCGACCCCCGCCGCGGCCTGCGTGTGCCCGATGTTGGACTTCACCGAGCCCATCACCAGCGGCGCCCGGCCCGCCCGGTCGCCGCCGTAGGTGTTCAGCACGGCACCCGCCTCGATGGGGTCGCCGAGCCGGGTGCCGGTGCCGTGCGCCTCCAGCACGTCCACCTCGTGTGGCCGCAGGCCCGCGTTGCGCAGCGCGGCGCCGATGACGCGCTCCTGGGCGGGGCCGTTCGGGGCGGTGAGGCCGTTGCTCGCCCCGTCCTGGTTGATCGCGGAGCCCCGCACGACGGCCAGTACCCGATGCCCGTTGCGCCGCGCGTCGGACAGCCGCTCCAGGACGAGCAGGCCCACGCCCTCGCCCCACGCGGTGCCGTCCGCGTCGGCGGAGAACGGCTTGCACCGGCCGTCAGGGGCGAGCCCGCGCTGGCGGCTGAACTCGATGAAGGTGGCGGGGCTCGCCATCACGGTCGCGCCGCCGGCCAGGGCCAGTGTGCACTCGCCGAGCCGCAGCGCCTGGGCCGCCTGGTGGACGGCGACCAGTGACGAGGAGCACGCGGTGTCGACGGTGACCGCCGGTCCCTCCAGGCCGAGGGCGTAGGAGACACGGCCGGACGCCACGCTGCCCGCGCTGCCGCTGACCAGGTACCCCTCCAGATCGCGTGCCGCGCCGCGCCGCTGGTGCACCCGCGCCCCGTAGTCGGAGTACATGACCCCGACGAAGACGCCGCTCTGCGTGCCGCGCAGGGTGGCCGGGTCGATCCCGGCGTCCTCCACCGCCTCCCACGCGGTCTCCAGCAACAGGCGCTGCTGCGGGTCGACGGCGAGTGCCTCCCGCGGGCTGATGCCGAAGAACTCGGCGTCGAACTCGGCCGCGTCGTGCAGGAAGCCGCCGTACCGGGTGGAGGAGCTGCCGGGACGGTCGGGGTCGGGATCGTACAGGTCGGGGTCCCAGCCCCGGTCCGTGGGGAAGGACGTGATGGCGTCGGTGCCTGAGGCGACCAGCTCCCACAGGTCCTGCGGGGTCCGCACGCCGCCGGGGAACCGGCATGCCATGCCGACGATCGCGATCGCGTCCTCTGCGGGGGCGGTCGGCATGGGGGGCTTCGCCGGTGTGTCCCCGGTGGCGCCGTCCACCACTCCGGTCACGAAGCGGATCAGGGCGGCGGGGCTGGGGTGGTCGAAGACGATCGTCCCGGGGAGCCGCACGCCGAGTTCGCCGCTCAGCCGGTTGCGCAGGTCCACGGCCGTCAGCGAGTCGAACCCGAGGTCGCTGAACGCGCGATCCGGATCGATCTCGCCCGCGGTGGCGTATCCGAGCACGGCGGCGATCGACTGGAGCACCAGGCGCGGGACGTCCCGGACCTGGGGCCTCGCGGGCGGCGCGGCGGCCGGTCGCGCGGCCTGTGGCGCGCGCCGCCCTTCCGCGATCCGCACGTCCAGTGCGCCGGCCAGCACGGCCGCCGCGTCCAGCCGCAGGGCGTGGTCGAGGAGCGCGAGCCCGTCGGCCGCCGCCATCGGCCTGATGCCTGCCGTACCGAGCCGTGCCACGTCGGTGGCGGTGAGCTCGCCGCTCATGCCGCCGCTCACGTCCCACAGCCCCCAGTGCACGGTCAGCGCCGGTCCGCCGGCCGCGCGCCGCCGGTCGCCGATCGCCTCCAGCGCGGCGTTGGCGGCACCGTACGCGGCCTGCCCGGCCGTGCCGAGCACGCCGGCCACCGAGCCGAACAGCACGAACGCGTCGAGGTCGGCGTCCCGGGTGAGTTCGTCGAGGTGGTGGGCGGTCACGGCCTTGGCGTCGAGCGTCCGGCGCAGCGTGGCGGCGGAGAGCCGCTCGACGACCGCGTCCTCGACCACCCCGGCGGCGTGCACCACGCCGGTGAGCGGGGCGTCGAGCCCGGCCAGCAGGCCGGCGAGGGCCGCCCGGTCGGACAGGTCGCAGGCCCGGACGGCGACACGGGCACCGAGCGCGGTGAGCTCGGCCTCGGCGGCGGCGGCACCCGGGTGCCGTTCGCCGCGGCGGCTGACCAGGAGCAGGTTCCGCACGCCGTGCCGGGTGACCAGGTGGCGTGCGACCTCCCGCCCGAGCGCACCGGTACCCCCGGTGATCAGCACGGTGCCGCCCGCGGCACTGCGCGGCCACAGGGAGAGGTCCGGCGCGTGCGAGGCCCCCACCACCGCCTGCTCGCCTCCCGGCGCGGTTCCCGCGGGGACGTCCGGCGGGGGCACCGCGACCAGGCGAGGCACCAGGGGGACGCCGTCGCGTACCGCGGCCTCGGGTAGCCCGGCGCCGATCGCTGCGAGCAGCTCGGGGGCGGCGTCGTCGGCGTCCAGGAGGGCGAACCGGCCGGGATGCTCGGTGCGCGCCGATCGCACCAGGCCCCACAGCGCGGCGGTGGCCGGCCGGGACACCTCGCCGTCCCGCACGGCGAGGCCGCGGGTGAGGAACACCAGGCGGTCGTCGCCGGCTTCCGCCAGCCACCGCTGGACGGCCTCCAGCGCCGCCTCGGCCGGTGCGTACGGGTCGTCTGTCTCGTCACGCAGGTCAAGCAGGACGGTGCGCGGGTGCCGCTCGGGGAGGGTGCCGGCGAGCACGAAGCCGGTCGCGGCGGCGGGTTCGGGTGGTGCGACGGGTTCCCAGCGCCGGCGGTACAGGCCGGCGGTGGACGGCAGCGGACGCAGCCGCAGCCTCTCCACCGTCAGGACCGGCTGGCCGTCGTCGCCGATCAGGTCGGCCCGGTAGGCGTCCTGCTCGACGGGCCGGAGCCGCACCCGTATCCGGGTGGCGTGACCCGCGTGCAGCCGCACCCCGTGCAGGGCGTACGGCACACGCCGGGGTCCGTCCAGGCCGTGCAGCGCCACCGCGTGCAGGGCGGCGTCGAGCAGGGCCGGGTGCAGGGCGTACCCGGCGGCCTCGGTCCGCAGCGACGCGGGCAGCTCCGCCTCGGCGTACAGGTCCGAGCCGGTCGTCCAGGCCGTGCTCAGCCCCTGGAAGGCGGGGCCGTACTCGTAGCCGTGTTCGGCCAGCAACCGGTAGGTCGCCTCCGGCGTGCCCGCGTCGAACCGGTCACCCGGGCCCGACGGCAGCGGCCCGCCGGTGGGCTCGACCTCGGTGTCGGTGAGCAGGCCGGTGGCGTGGACGGTCCACTCGGCGCCGGCCGCGCTGCCGCGCACCGTGAGCTCCCCGGTGGCGGCGACGCTCACCTGGAGCCGGACCTCTGCCGACGCGTGGAGTTCGAGCGGGGCGTGCGTCACGAACTCGGCGAGCGTGGGGCGGCCGAGGCCGGCGCCGACGGCCAGGGCCAGCTCGACCAGGGCCGCGGCGGGGACGAGCCCCCGCCCGCCCACGCGGTGCTCGGCCAGCCAGGGCTGCCTGCGGGGGGAGAGCACGCCGGTGAACATCCGCGCGTCGCCGGGGAGGTCGGTGGCGGCGGCGAGCAGCGGATGCGGGGAGGCGTCCAGCCCGTAGGCGGCCGGCCGGCCGCCGTCCTCGGGGGACGGCGGCAACCAGTAGCGCCTTGTCTCGAACGGATAGGTCGGCAGGTCCACCAGCCGGCCGCCGGTGAGGAACGGCGCGAAGTCGACGGGTACCCCCGCCACGTGCAGCCGGGCCAGCGCGGCGCGGAAGGCGGCCTGGTCCGGCTGCCGCGGCCGGAGAAGAGGCACGGCCTGCACGTCCTCGGCGGTCTCCTGCGCCATCGTGGCCAGCGTGCCGTCCGGCCCGATCTCCACGAACGAGGTCACGCCGGAGCGGTGGGCCGTGCGTACCGCGTCGGCGAACCGCACCGTGCCCCGCAGCTGCGCGACCCAGTAGTCCGGTGACGTGATCTCGTGGGTGAGCTCGCCGGTCGCGGTCGAGATGATCGGCACACGGGGCTCGGCGAAGGTCAGCCCGGACACCACCTCGCGGAACTCGTCCAGCACGGCGTCCATCTGGGCCGAGTGGAAGGCGTGACTCACCTTCAGCCGTGTGGCCTTGCGCCCGCCGGACCTCCACCGGGCGACCAGGCGATCGATCTCGTCCGCGTCGCCGGAGAGCACCACCGACGCGGGGCCGTTGACGGCGGCGATCTCCACCCCTGACGCTTCCGCCAGCTCGGCGGCCTCGGCCTCGGTGGCGGTGAAGGCCGCCATCGCGCCGTTCCCCGGGGCCGACTGCATCAGCCTGCCCCGCGCGGCGACGAGCGCGCACGCGTCGTCCGCGTCGAGCACCCCCGCCACGTGCGCGGCGGCCAGCTCGCCGACGGAGTGGCCGATCAGGTAGTCCGGTCGCAGCCCGTGCGCCTCGGCCAGCCGGTACAGCGCCACCTGCACCGCGAACAGGGCCGGCTGCGCGTACCGGGTCTGCCGCAGGACCTCGGCGTCGCCTGTGATCAACTCGCGTGGGTCGGCGCCGATGTGCGGCGCCAGCCTGCCGGCGATCTCCTCGAAGGCCGCCGCGTAGGGGGCGGAGGTGGCGAGCAGCCCCGTGGCCATGCCGATCCGCTGCGCGCCCTGCCCGGAGAAGAGGAAGGCGAGCCGCCGATCGGGGAGTGCGCGTCCGGTGACGACGCCGGGATGGGGCGTACCGTCGCGCAGCGCCGCGAGCGCGGCGACGAGGTCCTCGCCCTCGGCGTCCACGACGGCGCGGTACTCGAACCTGGCGCGCCGCGCGAGGGTGAACGCGACGTCCCGCACGTCGGGGGCGTCGTCCCCGGTGAGACGGTCGGCGAGTGTGGTGGCGTGTTTGCGGAGGGCGGTGGGGGTTTTGGCGGTGAGGAGGATGGGGGG
>NZ_JBDPMD010000059.1:0-54255 GCF_039871875.1 Sphaerisporangium sp. B11E5
TCCCTCCGCCGCGTCCCGGCCCCCGGCCTCTCCGGGCTCCACCACCGCGCCGCAGCCTCCGGCCTCCGCCGCCGCGCCCCCGGCCTCTCCCGCCCGGCCGTCAGCGCCCGCGAAGACATCCTCCGGCCGTCCCAGCACCCCGGTGTCGCCCCGGCGCTCCCCGTCCCCCGCGACGCCTCCCCCGCCCCCGCCGTCGGCACCCCCGGCGCGCTTCGGCCCCCGCCGGCCCTCGGTAGGGCCACTCCCGGTCCCCGCCGACGCCCCGCCCGGCCGCCCCACGTCGCGTCCCCCCGCGCCACCGGCGGACGGCCCCACCGGGCCCCGTCCCTTCCCCGTCCCGCCGCCGCCCGGACCGGCCGGACCGGCCGGAGCCACAACCGCACACCCGGCCGCGGCCCCCGGCAGGGCGCAGACGGGCGACCCCGGGCAGGACCTTCACACCGTCCACGAACCCGGCGGCGGGCTCGGCACGGACCTGTTCAGCTTCCAGGGCCCCGCCGCGCCACGGACCAGCAGCCCCGTCGGCATGATCGTGCTGGTGGTGATCGCCCTCCTCGGCCTGGGCACCATCATCATGCTGGCCGCCGCCGCGCTCTCCAGCTCCCGTACCGGCTCCACCGGCCCCGTGAACGACTCCCCCGCCGCGACCGCGTCCGGCCGGTCCTCCGGCGACGCGACCGCCTCCCGTCCCGCCACCGCGACCGCCACCGTCTCCGACTCCGCCTCCGCGGCCATCGGCCCCGGCGCCGCCGAACCCGTCGCCGGTCTGCGCCGCCACACCGACAGCACCGGCTTCGTGATCGACATCCCCGCCCCCTTGCAGGACATCCCGCGTGGCCGCACCGTCAACTTCACCGCCGACGGCGACGCCCGCACCATCCGCGTCAGCCAGTCACCGAACGGCAGCACCGACATCCTCGCCACCGTCCGCTCCGCCGAGTCCCGCGCCATCGCCGCCGGCACCTACCCCGGCTACCGCCGCATCGGGATCGCCCTCACCCGCCCCGCCCCGTACGCCGGCACCGACGTCGCCGACTGGGAGTTCACCTACGACGGCCAAAGCGGCCGTCTCCGCGTCTTGTCCCGCTGGGTGGCCGTCCCCGGCGGCGCCGGCTACGCCATCTACTGGACCACCCCCGAGCCGGCCTGGCGCACCCACCGCCCCCAGCTCGACGCCGTCCTCTCCTCATTCCGCCCCGTCCGTCCCGACGCTCCCGGCGGCTCGTAGCCCCGCGCCCACGCACCGGGAAGCGCTTGGGGCAAGACTGGGGGTATGGAGGATTTCCGGATCGAACACGACTCGATGGGCGAAGTACGGGTCCCGGCCGCCGCCAAGTGGCGCGCCCAGACGCAGCGGGCCGTCGAGAACTTCCCCATCTCCGGCCGCGGTCTCGAACCCGCGCACATATCGGCCCTCGGCCTGATCAAGGCCGTCGCCGCGGAAGTGAACGGCGAACTCGGCGTCCTGCCGGCGGACCTCGCCGAAGCCATCTCAGAAGCTGCCACCGACGTGGCCGAAGGCGAATGGAACGGCGAGTTCCCGGTGGACGTCTTCCAGACCGGCTCAGGCACCTCGTCCAACATGAACGTCAACGAGGTCGTCGCCACCCTCGCCGAGAAACGCCTGGGCCGCCCCGTCCACCCCAACGACCACGTCAACGCGTCCCAGTCGTCCAACGACGTCTTCCCCACCTCCATCCACGTGGCCGCGATGGTCGACGTCGTCTACGAACTGCTCCCCGCCCTGGAACACCTGGCCGTCGCCCTCCGCCAGAAGGCCGTGGAGTTCGACAGAACCGTCAAGGCCGGCCGCACCCACCTGATGGACGCCACCCCCGTCACCCTCGGCCAGGAGTTCGGCGGCTACGCCACCCAGATCGAGAACGCGGGCCTGCGCATCCGCTCGACCTTCCCCCGCCTCGCCGAACTCCCCCTGGGCGGCACCGCCGTAGGCACCGGCATCAACACCCCACCCGGCTTCGCCGCCAAGGTGATCGAGAAACTCAAGGAAGCCACCGGCCTCCCCTTCACCGAAGCCCGCGACCACTTCGAGGCCCAAGGCGCGAGAGACGCCCTGGTGGAACTCTCCGGCCAGCTCAAGGTCACGGCCGTCTCCATCAACAAGATCGCCAACGACCTCCGCTGGATGGGCTCCGGCCCCCGCACCGGCCTGGCCGAGATCAACCTCCCCGACCTCCAGCCCGGCAGCTCGATCATGCCCGGCAAGGTCAACCCGGTCGTCCCCGAAGCAGCCTGCATGGTGGCCGCCCAGGTGATCGGCAACGACACCGCCGTGACCTTCGCCGGCGCCTCCGGCACCTTCGAGCTGAACGTCATGATGCCGGTGATAGCCAGAAACGTCCTGGAGTCCATCCGCCTCCTGACCGCCGTCAGCCGCCTCCTGGCCGACCGCTGCGTCCACCACATCACCGCCAACCACGACCGCCTCCGCGAATACGCGGAAAGCTCCCCCTCGATCGTCACCCCCCTGAACCGCCACCTCGGCTACGAGGAAGCAGCCGCCATAGCCAAACAGGCCCTGAAGGAACGCAAGACCATCAAGCAGGTCACCATCGAACGCGGCCACGTGCAATCCGGCAAACTCACCGAACACCAACTGGACACCCTCCTGGACGTCCTCAGCATGACCACCCCACCCAAGACGCCCGAGAGGTGACTTTCCGCATTCCATCGATCGGCGTAACGTAACCGTCCCAGCTCGGTGTCGACTGGCTTGTCACGGTGCGACGGTGCAGACTCGTGGTGGGGAAGGGGAACCGATGAGCGCCCTCCCTGACGAAGGGTGGCGTGACCCGCGCAGCGAAGCACCCCAGGCCGTACACCGTCGAGGATTTAGGTCTTCACCGAGCAGGGCGCCAAGTACATCCCGCTGACCGCGGCCCGCGCCGGCCAGTCGATTTCCCTGACGTCGCCCTTCGACCCCGCACACCTGACCGGCCTCCGCCACTCTCATTGACGGCCCGGCCGGTCAGCCGAGGTGGTCCTCCTGATTCCGGCGACGAACGCCAGCCACTCGCCGTCAGAGAACCTGAGCACCGGCCCGCCGGCGTTCTCGTCGCCAGTTATGCCTTCGGCGGTCTTTCAGAACGCAGAACTCGCTTCTGGGCGACATCAGCGGCTTTCTGCCTCAGATAGTGGTGGAACTCCCCGATGTTCATGAGGTCCTCGTACAGGGGATCGTTCCGGAACCTCTGCTCCAGGGCAGCGAAGATCGCCTCACACGAGGATGCGGCCCGTGCTCGGGTCAGTGTCCCGCCAACCACACCATTGACCTGCTTCATCAAGGTCGGAACGTCCTGCCCGGGTCGCGCCTCTGTGAGCGCTCTGCGCAACATCTCCGTAGTCGTAACCGGTGCCCGAGGTGCCACGGGGAGCGGTTCGCTGACGCTGAGTTGATACCACTTGACCCAAACACCTTGATGCTGATGTCTGCCGGAGGATCTGGCCAGCCGACTGTACTCCTCGGTCCCCGGCGGCACGTACGTACCGGTGCTGACGACGGCACGGTCCAAGCCGGGCACAAGAAAGACATAGCCCGGCAACAGCACGCGCCGAAGCGCGAGAATCCCCGCAGACGCCGACACGTCGGCTTGGGCCACGGCATCCAATATCTCTGGAGCCGGCATGTAATGTTCTTGGAATTGAGCCAGGAACGTATCGGGAATCAAGATGTGCGAGGCGAAGCTGTTCGCCTCGGCTTCCTCGGTGCTGGGCACGCCTCCGCCTTGATGCGCCACCAGAGCACACCTCTGACCGGCATGCCAATAGCAGATGACATGCCCCAGTTCGTGGGCGAAAGTGAATCGCTTGCGACGGGCGGGCGCGTTGGCCTTGATGTAGACCCGGGGCCGAGGCTGGTCGCCGGTGAACACGGCGAGACCGTCACAGTCCTGAGTCCACTCGTGTAACTCCACGTCAGCGTACTCTCTGAGTAGCTGCTCGATGTCCACGGGTGGTTTGAGACCGTGGCGCTCGACAAGAAGGGCAGCCAGCCTTTCAGGTGTGGCCACGTTCAGGCGATGCGGCCTGTGGCACGAAGCCAGTCGAGTACCTCGGTCGCGGCGGTGTCGTCCTTGGATCGCGCCGCGAGCGCGAACTCACTTGCCAAGGCGTCCATCGGGATTGGTTCCGGACTCCCATGATGTGCGGCGAGGATGCCTCTGAGAGCCTGAGGCCGTTCCACCCACAGGCTGTACTCGTCCCAGGACATCCCTAGGAACTCATGAAGATCTACGTCCTCGTCCGAGTCGTGCCATGCGTCGACCCAGTCGTCGATGTCTGTCCAGACGGCCTCGCCACGGAGGCATGCCCCGACGAACGTCGTTGACCTAGACATTGATCCTCCTGCCTTTCACCGGCCCGCCAATCAGAACACCGTCGCTGTCGAGGACGCCGATATGCCTTCCCCGCTTGTTGTACACCTCTATATGAGCGTGTTGACTGTCCCACTCAAAGTATCTATCCCCCGAACGGCTCTGCCAACGCACTCTTCCCTCTGGCGCCCCGAGCCGTACCTGCTCCATCAGGAACCCCGTGCGGGGCCAGGGAATGTTCGTCATCTAGCTGGTGACCTCGCACTCAAGCTGGACCCGGCGGCAGCACCGTACCCGAACGACACGGCGTGCGCCTGTCGATTCGGTGCAGTGCGACATCTGGAGCTACAGGTCGTCAGGGCGGTGGGGGGAGGTAGCGGGTGCGGAGTTTTTCCAGGGCTCGGGTGGCGATGTGGCCGCCGGGGAGGTGGGTGAGGAGGCGGGTCAGGGCTGAGGGGCGGGGGGACAGGGCGGTGGGGTCGGGGGTGGGGCGGATCTTGGCGCGGCGGGATCTCGTCAGGTCCAGGGCGAAGCGGAGGGGGTGTTCCTTCGCGTCGACTTTCAGGTGGGGGGTCCACAGGCCGGGGGTCAGGTGGGTTTCTGAGGGGATTCTGGCGATGGGGAACTTGGCGACCAGCTGGCCGGGGAAGCGGCCGGGGACGCCTGGCTCCACCAGGGCGGGGACGGTTACGGTGCGGGCGCGGGTGGTCGCCTGGCGAAGGACGAGTTCGGTGGGGGGGCCGCCGCTGGGGGGGACGTAGGGGACGGGGAGGACGATGAAGATCTCGCCGTCGCGGTGGGTCACCGAGGCGCCGGGAGAGACCAGGACTATCGAGTCGGCGAAGGATTTGGGTTCTACGTAGACGCTCAGTTCCTTTTGCTCGGACCAGCAGGGGATGACCAGTTTGCGGGGGTGGCCGGCCAGGACGCCCACGCAGCTCAGTTGGGCGCCGCGGTGGCCGGCCACCCGGGTGCGGGCCTGCTGGGTGCCGCCATGCATGCGGACGTGGACCTCCCATTCGCCGGAGCGCAGGGGGCGGCCCAGGGCGGCTGAGCCCACGTCGAGACGGGCCCGGCCCACGGCCCAGACCCGGACGGTGCCGTCTTCCTCGGAGCGGCACACCTCGCCGGCCACGGGGATGAAGAAGATCAGGCCGTTGCCGGTGTGGCGGATGTAGACCTCCATGCGGGCCTTGGCGACGGCCTCGGTGACGTCGGCGACCTCGGGCGGGAGGGCCAGGTCCTCCAGCGGCGGGATCCACAGGAGGCGGTCGCCGGAGACGGCGAACGTCACGGGGTCGCCGTCGGCGGTGACGATCTCGACGGCCAGGTCGAGGGTCAGGATGCTCTCGTCCCAGCGGACGTCGCGCAGCTCGGCGCGCAGCGACGTGCCGGTGGCGGCCTGGTTGAGTGCCATCAGGCGGCCCAGCTGGCCCCTCCTGAGGAGGAGTGCGCGGGCACGCAGGTGGACGGGCAGGTGGCGGTCCAGTTCGGGGGGAAAACGCTCCAGGGTGAGGTTGCGCAGGGCGGCGAACATGCCGGCGCGGCGGCCGGGGGTGGCGGTCCCCAGGCGGCGGGCGCCGAGCTGGCGCAGGACACCGGTGCGGAACCAGTGGGCGTACAGACGCTCGCGCTGCTCCCCGGGGTCGCTGTAGGTGTCGATGACGTCCAGCACGGCCCGCAGGCCGGCGGCCCACTCCGCGGGGGTGGAATGCGGCGCGACGGCGGGCCCGAGGTGGCAGCACACCTGGTCGGCGAGGACGGCGACGACCTTCGCGGTGAGGTAGGCCTTGACGACGAACGCCTGCTCGGACATCTGCTGCTCGATGTCGGGGAAGCGGATCTCCCGGGAGTCCAGGAACGCGCGGCGGAACAGCTTGTGCGCGGTGGGCAGCCCGAGCAGCCGGTCGCGGAACAGGTCGGCACGCTCCCGGTTGCGGGAGAACGCGCGGGACGGCGGGTCGTCCCCCCGCACCAGCCGCCCGATCAGCACGTCGGCGTCGGTCTCCACGGCGGCGCGGTACATCACCTCAAGCGCCACCCGTTCCAGCCGGTCGCGTTGCCCGAGCAGGTAGACGTACTCCCCGCCCGCCACGGCCAGCCCCACGTTGCGCCCCCGCGCCGGCGACCCGGTCTGTTCCAGGTGCAGCACACGGACGTTGGGCCGCACCGCCGCGACGGCGTCCAGCCGTTCCCTGGTGCCGTCGCCTGAGCGGTCGTCGGCGAAGATCACCTCGTATTCGTCCGACGGCATCGTCTGCTCCAGCAGCGACCGCACACACGCGTCGAACGCGTCATCGTCCGGGCCTGGCTCGGACACCGGCACCACCACGCTGACCTTCACACCCATGCGCGCCAGCGTGCGCCGCGACCGGGCGAGACACCGTCAGGCTTGCCGAACCGTCAAACAACCCTGACTAAGAGTTCGCGCACGCCTGGCCCGGCTCCTCACGGCGGCAGGTTGACGTCCGGCGCGGCCAGGTCGTGGTACTCGCGGCAGGTGTGCTCCCCCAGGGCCAGCGGGCCCTTCGAGGTGGTCTGGGTGATCTTGACGGCCCAGATCTCCTCGCTCAGGCGCGCCGTGCAGGTGATCTGTGCCAGCGCGGTACGGGTCAACTGGCCGGTGCCGTACACGATCACGTGCAGCCGCAGGCCGACCGGGTTCTCGGGGTCGTTGCGCACGCCCCGTTCCACGCCGTACCGGCCGAGAACGGTCTGTTCGAGGCGGAAGCCGTCCAGCGCGGTGCCGCCCCCCGGGGGGCCCTTGCCCGCCTGGAAGAGCGCGTTCAGGACGTCCTGCGCGCTGTCGGAGGCGGTGGGGACGTTGCGCGGGGTGAGGCGGCCGTCGCGCAGGACGTAGACGTTGGCGTACGCCGCGCGGGCGCTGATCACCGGCGCGGGGCCGACGTCGGCGAGGTCGGACGGGTCCACGCCGCACGCCGCCGCTCCCGCGAGCACGGCCGCCAGCGCGGCGATCCGCCACCGAGCGGGGACGGCCGCCTGCCGTCGTTCCGTCATGGCCATGGGATCCGTATCGTGAACAGCGTGCCGGGGTCCACCAGCCGCACCTCGATGGTCCCTCCGTGCAGTTCCGCGTTGGCCTTGGCGATGGCCAGCCCGAGCCCGCTGCCCTCGCTCCGCGCCCGTCCGGCCTCCACCTTGTAGAACCGCTCGAACACGTGCGGCAGCGACTGCCGCGGGATGCCCTTGCCCCGGTCGCGCACCCGCACCTCCAGCCCGGCGGCGGTGGTGCGCGCGGACACCGTCACCGGCGGCGCGCCGTGGGTGAGGGCGTTGCCGGTGAGGTTGGCCACGATCACGTCGAACCTGCGCGGGTCCACCGAGAACGCCAGGTCGCGCGGGACGTCCAGCCGCACCCGGCCCGTCCAGCCGCGGATCTCCAGGCAGTCGGCGAGCGCCACCCCGACGTCGACGTTCTCCCTGCTCAGCACCACGGTGCCGGAGTCGAGCCTGCTGGCCTCGATCAGGTTCTCCACCAGCACCCGCAGCCGGTTGATCTCACGCACCACGAGGTCCACGGCCTTGCCCGCGTCGGGGGGCAACCGTCCGGCCTCCTCGGTGAGCATGTCGGTCACGGCGGTCATGGCGGTCAGCGGGGTGCGCAGCTCATGCGACACGTCGGCCACGAAACGCCGGGACATCGCCTCCAGGGCCCGCAGCTCGGAGACGGTCTGCTCCAGCGCGGACGCGGTGTCGTTGAACGTCGCGGTCAGGCGGGCCAGCTCGTCCCTGCCGTTGACGGGGAGGCGGGTGTCCAGGCGGCCCGCGCCGAGGGCCCGCGCGGCCTCGCCGAGCCTGCGCACCGGCAGCAGCACGCTGCGTGCCGACACCAGGGCGACGGTGAGCGCGATGGCCAGGGTGATGCCGCCCGCCTGGGCCAGCGCGATGCGCAGGCGGATCAGCACGCCCTCCTCCTCCCTGAGGGAGAGGAAGACGTAGACGGTCATGCCGGTGGGCCGTACGGCGCCTGAGCCGGTCAGGCGGTGCACCTGGGTGCCGATGAGCAGCCACGGCTGGTCGTGGATCAGCAGCCGCTGCCGTACCAGCCGGGCCGAGGCGAGCCTGCGGAAGTCCGCGGGCACGTCGGCGAGGCCGAGGCTGGAGCCCGCGCTGATCCGCTCCTGCTCGCCGTACTCCAGGATCACGTGGCGGTCCGGGCCGCCGAGCGACTCGACGAGGTTCTCGAGGTCGCGGTCGGTGATGACGGACGGCGGCCACAGCAGGTCGCTGGTGCCCACCGGCAGGGAGACGCGCTGCAGCACGTCGCGCACGTCCGCGGTGGCGCTGTTCTCCGCGCGGTCCAGCAGCGCCCGGCGGACGAGCTGGTAGCCGATGCCCGCCACCAGGGCCGAGGCCGTCACCGCGACCAGGACGAACGTGACGATCAGCCGGCCGCGCAGCCCGGTGGGACGCCGCAGGGCGCCGGTCATGGCGGGCTGAAGCGGTACCCGAAACCGCGCACGGTGTGGATGTACACCGGCTCGGCCGGCACAGGCTCGATCTTGGCGCGGATGCGCTGCACGCAGGCGTCCACGAGGCGCGAGTCGGCGACGTGGTTGTGGTCCCAGACGGCGCGCAGCAGGTAGCGGCGGTTGAGCACCTGCCCGGGGTGGCGGACCAGTTCGAGCAGCAGCCGCAGCTCGGTGGGGGTGAGGTGGATCTCCCGGCCGTCCAGGGTGACCTTCAGCGCGCCGCGGTCCACCACGAGGTCGCCGAAGCTGATGCGGTCGGCGGAGGCGGACTCCAGGCGGCGCAGGACGGCGCGGATGCGGGCGTCCAGCACGCGGGGCTCGACGGGCTTGACCACGTAGTCGTCGGCGCCGGCCTCCAGCCCCACCACGGTGTCCAGGTCGTCGCCGCGGGCGGTGAGCAGGATGATCGGCAGGGAGTCGAGCCTGCGGATGCGGCGGCACACCTCGACGCCGTCGATGCCGGGCAGCATGACGTCCAGGATGACGATTTCGGGACGGCGTGCGCGTACGTGGTCCAGGGCCTCCTCGCCGGTCGCGTAGGACGTGACCGAGTGGCCCTGGCGGGTCAGCGCCAGCTCTAGCCCCGTACGGACGGACGGGTCGTCTTCGACCAGGAGGATGCCAGCCACCCGAACAGTATTCCGCAGATCCCGGTATGCCCTTCTATGTCATGGAACTGTGACGGGCCACGCACGGTAACCCCACAGTAGGGCGGGCAGTCTGGGGTGGTCCGTGCCCGGCTTCGCCGGTGTCACAGCCGATACGAGGACGGGCTTCGCTGCACGGGCACCGTGCCGCCCTCCGGTCCGGGGGTCCGGAGGGCGGATCCCACTCTCTTGGTGTGATGAAAATCACACCAAGGTAGATATCTGCACGTAAGACCAGGGATTGGTCACTCCTGCACCAAGGGACGGTCAAGCAACTTTCACGTATCGGTTGCGAACCACCCCCCACGTCACGGCAAGCTCATAAGCCGTGAGCTCAGGTCAGCAGGTGCGGGACAGGCGGACAAGGCGCGACGAAAGCCAGCCTCCGCCACCGCCGCGTGGGCGCGCCCGGAGCGGATCCGTGCTGACGCCGAAGCGGATCGCGTACATCGGCCTGACCCTCGCCGTCCTGGCGGGCATGGGCGCGTACGCCATCAAGACCATGAACGACAACGCCGCCGCGCCCAAGGCCGACGCGCTGAGCCTGCCCGAGCTCGCCCGCATGCTCGACAACCCCATGGCGCCCGACCCGGAGACCGACGCCCTCAAGGCGGCGGCGGCCCAGGCCCAGCGCGCCGAGGCCATCAAGGCCGCCCGCGAGAAGCGCCCCGACTTCGACCCCGTCAAGATCGTCAAGCAGGCCCCCGGCGGCGGCGGCTTCAACCCCACGGCGTTCCCCCCCGGCACCCGCCCCAACCCCGGCAGCAACAAGGCCCTCGGCCAGAAGATGGCCGCCGCCCGCGGCTGGTCCGACGAATGGGGCTGCCTGGAGAAGCTGTGGGACAAGGAAAGCCACTGGAACGAACGCGCCATGAACCGCAGCAGCGGCGCGTACGGCATCCCCCAGTCCCTCCCCGGCAGCAAGATGGCCAGCGCCGGCGCCGACTGGCAGACCAACCCCGCCACCCAGATCAAATGGGGCCTCGGCTACATAGCCAACCGCTACAAGTCCCCCTGCGGCGCCTGGGCCCACTCCCAGTCCGTCGGCTGGTACTGACCCACACCGGACGCTCCGCCCGGACGCTCCCGCCCAGCGGACGCTCCCGCCTCACGGAGGGCTGCCGCTCCACAGAGGGCTCCCCCGCGGACGCTCCCCCCAGCGGACGCTCCCGCCTCACGGAGGGTTGCCGCTCCACGGAAGGCTCCCCAGCGGACGCTCCCGCCTCACGGAGGGCTGCCGCTCCACGGAAGGCTCCCCAGCGGACGCTCCCGCCTCACGGAGGGCTGCCGCTCCACAGAGGGCTCCCCCGCGGACGCTCCCGCCCCGCGCGTCACGTCCCCGCGCGCCCGGGCTGATCGGCGCCGACGCGGTGGGGCGTTGTACGGCGAATCCGGCGCCGCTGTACGGCGCTCAGGATGGGCTTCTCCGGTGACCTCCCTGGCGTAGCAGGAAGGCGGTGAGCACGCCGGCCCCGGTGAGGAGCTGCGCGAGCACGAACGGAGTCAGGGTCATAGGAGGCTCGAGGAGCGCCGCCAGGGTGGGGAGGCAGCCGAGGAACGCGAGATCCACACCGGTGAGGCCCCAGATCACCGGCCCGGCCGGCAGGGCGCCGAACGGCGTGACGATGACCGGAAGGGAATGATCGACCGGCGGCCGGCGCGCCATCCGGAGCGCCGCCGCGGCCAGGGCGGGCGCCGCGGCGACCCCCAGCAGCCACCACGGGCCGGGAGGCAGCACGCCGGTCAGCATCAGACCGGCCAGGGCCAGCGCCGACCACAGGGCCGCCAGGAGGGCGGGAAGCAACGCGCGCACGGCCGTCAAAGAGCGCCCGTCCACGGCAAGCAGGCGCGCCAGGAAGGGGTTGTCGGAGTCCCGGCGGACGCCACTGGTGCACATCACGGCAGCCGCCAACGCCCCGCACAGCAGAACGCCGATGGACAGCACCGACATGTCCCCGGCGGCCCGCGCGGCCACGGCGGGCAGTGCGGCGGCACCGGACAGGACCACGAGCCGTCCTGGGCGCCGCCCGGCACGCCGCCACTCCTGCCACGCCACCGCGGCCGCTCCACTACGTGCGGCGATCCGGGGCCAGGGCCGGGAGCCCGGCGCCCGCCCCCGCCAGTGGTCGTCCTCGATGGCCCAGGTCAGCGCGCCGGGGTCCATGGTCACGGCCGCGGACGTGACCCGCCCGGTCCTGGCCGCCGAGCTGAGAAGCCTCCTCGCGGGAATGCGGGCAAGCGCACCCCATGCCTGCCGGACGAGCACGGCAGCCACCGTGACGCCCAAACCGGCCACCGCCGAGACCACGGCGACCGGCGCCCCGGCGACGGCGGTGAGGACCTGCCGTCCGGGGCCGCTGCCCAGGACGGCCACCACCACGGCCGCCACCAAGGTGCCCGCGATCACCACCTGTAACCAGGAGTCCCATGAGGCGGACGCCTGGGCCAGCACCGCCATCGCCATGCCGCCCACCCCGGCGCCGGTGCCCAGCACCAGCGCCGCCGTCAGACGAAGCACGAGCCCGTCCGGCGCACCGAGGACCGACAGTGCCGCAAGGCCGAGCCCCGCCCCGATCACCACCGCGATCGCCAGCAGCACCATCACGGTTCTGCCGAGCACCGAGCGACGGGGCAACGGGGACATGACCAGCCACGCGGCGTCGGCGGCGGGCAGCGCGACGGGGCCCAGGAAGCGGGCCAGGGCGAGGTAACCCGCGTACGCCGCGACGACCAGCGCCAGGCCCGCACCCAGCCGCGAGGCGTCCAGGCCTGCCGTGAGCCCGTGGACGGCGGTCGCGACGGGGTGGCCGAAGACGGCCACGGCGAGCGCCAGGCCGAACACCAGGGCGTACCGATCGGACCAGGTCACCGGGCGGCCCCGGTGGGAGCGGAGGTAGGCACGCGCGGGGTTCGGCCTCACGACGCGGGCTCCAGGGTGATCAGGCGGGCTCCGGTGGCGTTCGCGAGCTCCAGGTCGTGGGTCGCCATGACGACGGTGCCGCCGCCGGCGGCGTAGTCCTTCAGGATGCCGGTCAACTTCGCTCTGCCTCCGGCGTCCAGCCCTCGTTCCGGCTCGTCCAGCAACAGCAGCCGGCTGGGTCTGAGCAGGGCCACCGCCAGCGAGAGTCGTTGCCGCTGGCCGGTGGAAAGGGACAACGGGGACAGGTCGGCGCGTCCGTCGAGCTCGAACTCCTCCAGCGCCTGGTCCACCGTCATACGGCTGCCTTCATGGACGATGCTCGCCAGCTCAAGGTGCTCCCTGACGCTCAGGCCCGGATACCAGGCAGGTTCGTCACCCGCCATGACGACCTGCTTCCAGAAGGACGGCGCGTCGGCCGGTGGGCGGCCGAAGACATCGATCTCTCCCCGGCGCGTCGGCTGCAACCCGGCCACGCACCGCAGCAGCGTCGATTTCCCCGCCCCGTTCTCGCCCACCACGGCGAGAACTTCTCCCGCCGTGACCACGAGCCCTACCTCGCGCAGCACGGGGGTGCCCCCCAACTCCACCTCGACCCCGTGGGCGACGATCACGTCTGACATGACCTTGAGACTACGTTTCCCCGCCCTCCGGGGCGCGGAAACGGATCCGAACGGACGCTGCCGCGCGGTCAGGCGCCGTACCGAGGCGCCGGATCCGCCGCACCACGTCCCACCGCGTCGGCGCCGGAGAGGAGGGCCGACGCGGCAGGACGAGCGGCCACGGGGCGACGGCGCTCAGGGCCGGCATCCGCCGCAGCCCGCACACAGCCGCGGCCCGCACACGCCGGAATCGGCCGACGCCGGATCCGCCGCACCACGTCCCACCGCGTCGGCGCCGGAGAGGGGGGCCGACGCGGTGGGACGAGCGGTCACGGGGCGACGGCGCTCAGGGCCGGCATTCGCCGTGGCTCACTCAACCTCGGCCCGCACACAGCCGTGGCCCGCACACGCCGGAATCGAGCCGACGCCGGACACGGCCGGTGGGCGGCCGGCGAGGACCGGGGGCGGCGGTCAGGGCCGCCCGGGCGCGGTCAAGGGGTCAGATGGTGAGGTCTTCCAGCATTTCGGTGACCAGGGCCGCGATCGGGGAGCGTTCCGATCTGGTCAGGGTGATGTGGGCGAAGAGCGGGTGGCCCTTGAGTTTCTCGACCACGGCCACCACGCCGTCGTGGCGGCCCACGCGGAGGTTGTCGCGTTGGGCGATGTCGTGGGTGAGGACCACCCGGGAGTTGGCGCCGATACGGGACAGGACCGTGAGCAGTACCCCACGTTCCAGGGACTGGGCCTCGTCGACGATGACGAAGGCGTCGTGGAGGGAGCGGCCGCGGATGTGGGTCAGCGGGAGGACCTCCAGCATGCCGCGGTCCAGGACTTCCTCGATGACCTCGGGCGTCGTGACGGCGCCCAGAGTGTCGAAGACGGCTTGGGCCCAGGGGCTCATCTTCTCGTTCTCGGAGCCGGGGAGGTAGCCGAGCTCCTGGCCGCCCACGGCGTACAGGGGGCGGAAGACGACGACCTTGCGGTGCTGGCGGCGTTCCAGGACGGCTTCCAGGCCCGCGCAGAGGGCCAGCGCGGACTTGCCGGTGCCGGCGCGGCCCCCGAGGGAGACGATGCCGACCTCGGGGTCCATGAGCAGGTCCAGGGCGATGCGCTGTTCGGCGGAGCGGCCGTGCAGGCCGAAGACCTCACGGTCGCCGCGCACCAGGCGTACCGACTTGTCGGGGAGCACCCGGCCGAGGGCCGAGCCGCGGGTGGACAGCAGCCGCAGCCCTGTGTGGGTGGGGAGTTCGCGGGCCTCCTCAAGCTCGACGGTGCCGCCGTCGAACAGGGACTCCACGTCCTCGGTGGTCACCTGGAGCTCGGCCATGCCGGTCCAGCCGGACTCCACCACGAGGTCGGCGCGGTACTCCTCGGCGGCCAGCCCGATGGACGCCGCCTTGACCCGCATCGGCAGGTCCTTGGACACCAGCACCACGTCGCTCCCCTCGGCCGCCAGCGAGCGGGCCACGGTGAGGATGCGGGTGTCGTTGTCGCCGAGCCGGAATCCGGCCGGCAGGATCGCGGGATCGCTGTGGTTGAGCTCTACCCTGATGGTCCCCTCGCCGATGGGCATGGGCTCGTCCAGCCTGCCGTGCCGTACCCGAAGGTCGTCGAGGAAGCGAAGCGCCTTCCTGGCGAAGTACCCCAGCTCAGGATGGTGCCGCTTCGCCTCCAGCTCTGTGATGACGACGATCGGTAGTACTACCTCGTGTTCGGCGAAGCGGCTCATCGCCGCCGGGTCGGCCAGGAGGACAGAGGTGTCCACAACGTAGGTGCGCCTGGCCGGATCGCCATCGCGCGAGGTCGTGGACGGGTTGCTAGAGGACACTGCCACGCGTTCTCCCCCGGGCGCCGAAGTGCAGCGCCCTGCCAGATGAGGTGATGAACGGACCGGGCCCGGTGCCCCACCCCCACCCGCGCGAGGCGGTGCCGGTGCCCGGCCCTCCTCGCACGCGCGCGACGCAAGGGCGGACCCTTTCCCGAAGTAGGCCGTCGAACTGCCTACTCCTTACGGTACGTCGTGGATTCCCCCTACCCAACAGGTCGGGCATGGCGAGGTAGGGGTGTTCACGTGGTGTTTCAGTTACCGTACCGACGGTGCCGCGCGGCGTAAGACCGCAGTGCCCGCAAGAAGTCGACCCTGCGGAAGTCAGGCCAGTAGGCCTCGCAGAAGTAGAACTCGGAGTGGGCGCTCTGCCAGAGCAGGAATCCGGAGAGTCGCTGCTCTCCCGAGGTCCGGATGAGGAGATCCGGGTCGGGGAGGCCGCGCGTGTAGAGATGCTCCGCGATGTGCTCGACGTCGAGGACCTCGACGAGTTCCTCGATGCTCGCGCCCTTGCTGGCGTGCTCCTGGAGGAGGGAGCGCACCGCATCAGCGATCTCACGCCTTCCTCCATACCCAACTGCAACGTTCACAATCAGCCCAGGCCGCCGTGATGTTACTTCTTTCGCCTCTTTAAGGATTCGAGCCGTACGATCGGGCAAAAGGTCCAGGGCACCCATCGGGTTCACATGC
Organism: Sphaerisporangium sp. B11E5; assembly: GCF_039871875.1. Lineage (NCBI taxonomy): Bacteria > Bacillati > Actinomycetota > Actinomycetes > Streptosporangiales > Streptosporangiaceae > Sphaerisporangium > Sphaerisporangium sp. B11E5. Next base: position 15,509 of record NZ_JBDPMD010000059.1, read on the forward strand.
CAGCCGCCGGTCACCAGGCCGCGCACCGTGTCCTCGATGATCTCCATGAGCGGGTCGAGCTCCTCCTTCGGCCGGCTCAGGTTGTCGCTCGACAACAGCCACACCGTGACGATCTCGACGCCCGCCTCGCGGCACCACTCCACCAGCTCGGAGATCTTGTCGGCGCCCTTCTGGTGGCCGTGGCTGACGTCCCGCAGCCCCATGGCCCGCGCCCAGCGGCGGTTCCCGTCCACGATGACGCCGACGTGCCGGGGGATCTGGTCCCCGGACAGCTTGGCCTCAAGCCTGCGCTCGTACAGCCGGTACACGAGATCGCGCACGCCGCCCATGGAGGCCTCCCCTTCACGCCCTTCGGTCGCCGGGCGTCGACACCACGCAATTATCCCGTGCCCGGGGTGTGCCCGCCCCGTCCTTCCGCTCCCGGACCCGGAAGAAGGCGTACGGCCGGCGCCCCCGGCGCCGGCCCCGCGTGCTCAGATCAGCCGCTCCACCAGGGCGTGGTACTCCTCCCACAGCCCTTCGGGGAGGTGGTCGCCGAACGTCGCGAAATGCTCGGGAATCAGTTCGGCCTCCTGCCGCCAGGCGTCCCGGTCCACGGTGAGCAGGGTCGCCAGGTCCTCCTCGGCGATGTCCAGCCCCTTGGTGTCGAGGGCCCCCATGGGCGGCAGCAGCCCGATCGGCGTCTCCACGGCCTCGGCCCGGCCGTTCAGGCGCTCGACGATCCACTTGAGCACCCGGCTGTTCTCGCCGAAGCCCGGCCACAGGAAACGGCCGGAGGCGTCCTTGCGGAACCAGTTGACGTAGTACAGCCGCGGCAGCGTGCCCGGCCGCGCCGAGGCGCCGACGTCCAGCCAGTGGCCGAAGTAGTCACCCATGTTGTAGCCGCAGAACGGCAGCATGGCGAACGGGTCGCGGCGCAGCTCGCCGACCTTGCCCTCGGCCGCGGCGGTCTTCTCGGAGGCGACGTTCGCGCCGAGGAACACGCCGTGCCGCCAGGAGAACGACTCGGTGACCAGCGGTACGGCCGTCGCGCGGCGTCCGCCGAACAGGATCGCCGAGATCGGCACGCCCTTCGGGTCGTTCCACTCGGGCGCGATGGTCGGGCACTGCCCGGCCGGGGTGGTGAAGCGGGCGTTCGGGTGGGCGGCGGGCTCGGGCGAGTCCGGCGTCCAGTCACGGCCCCGCCAGTCGGTCAGGTGCGCGGGCGGCTCGCCGGTCAGCCCCTCCCACCACACGTCGCCGTCGTCGGTCAGCGCGACGTTGGTGAAGATGCTGTTGCCCCACAGGGTGCGGATCGCGTTGGCGTTGGTGGTCTCGCCGGTGCCGGGGGCCACGCCGAAGAACCCCGCCTCGGGGTTGATCGCGTACAGCCGGCCGTCCGCGCCGAACCGCATCCAGGCGATGTCGTCGCCGACGGTCTCCACCTTCCAGCCGGGGATGGTGGGCTTGAGCATGGCGAGGTTCGTCTTGCCGCACGCCGAAGGGAACGCCGCCGCGATGTAGCGGGTCTCGCCGCTCGGCGGGGTGAGCTTGAGGATGAGCATGTGCTCGGCCAGCCAGCCCTCGTCCCTGGCCATCACGCTGGCGATGCGCAGGGCGTAGCACTTCTTGCCGAGCAGCGCGTTGCCGCCGTACCCCGAGCCGTACGACCAGATCTCCCGGGTCTCGGGGAAGTGGCTGATGTACTTGGTGTCGCTGCACGGCCAGGGCACGTCCTCCTGGCCGGCCGCCAGCGGCATGCCCACCGAGTGCACGGCCTTGACGAAGTCGCCGCGCTCCTCGATGAGCCGCAGCGCCTTCTCCCCCATGCGCGTCATGATCCGCATGGACACCACGACGTACGGCGAGTCGGTGATCTCCACGCCGAGCTGGGAGATGTCGCCGCCGAGCGGACCCATGCAGAACGGCACGACGTACATGGTGCGGCCGCGCATGCAGCCCTCGAACAGCTCGCCGAACGTGGCGCGCATCTCGTCGGGCGCGATCCAGTTGTTGGTCGGCGCGGCGTCCTCACGTCGCTCGGAGCAGATGAACGTGCGGTCCTCCACGCGGGCGACGTCGGAGGGGTCGGAGGCGGCGTGGAAACTGTTGGGCCGCTTGGCCAGGCGGGTGAACGTCCCCTGCTTGACCAGCAGGTTCGTGAGGCGGGTCCACTCCGCCTCGGACCCGTCACACCACTCGACACGGTCGGGCCGGGTCAGCTCGGCGATCTCCCGGACCCACGCGACGAGCCCGGCATGCGTGGTCGGGGCGGTCATCTCGGTTGACACGGACACGGGGCCGACTCCTTACTCTCAGGCCAGTCATCATTGACGACATACGGTCCTGAATCCAATTGGCGTAGACCAGTCAATGAAACGCGGGTTCAAGAGCCCTTAAAAAGGGGAGATCTGCGCCCGATATTTCAGCCCTGTTTCCCGCCTGTGAATTCACGACACCGCCGTTGCCCCCGCTCCGCCACCCGCCCACAGGGCGTAGCCGCAGGCAGAGGCCTCGATGGTCCGTCGGAGTTTACCCATGTTTGACCGAGATAAAAGCCGACGACCCGGTCACCCGTGTGCCGGGTGATCGGGTCGCGAGCGGAGATTGGTATAGGCCAGTTCGAATGGTCTAAACCGGTTCAAGAATTGGTTTACACCAATTCACGAAGGGAGATCGGGCCCCGCGGAACGCACCCGATCGACCTGCTGAAGAGCATCACGCAGGTCAGCGAGCCACGTATCCGTGTGGCTCCCCACCAGCCGCACACACCAAGCAAGCGCGTCACTGCGACTCCGCGCCACCCCCGCCGCCACCAACGTGTCCAGCACCCGCCGCTCCGGCTGCCGCAACCGCGTCATCACCGGGATCGACAACGTGGTGAACATCACTGTCTCGCCCCCGCACCGCACCCCCCACGACACCTTCCGCCGGTACCGATGCTCAGCCTCCCGAGCGATCTCGATCCGCCGCTCCCGCGTCTCCTCCCTGAACCGCTGCACATGCCCGTCAACCAACGCGTCCCGCTCAGCACCACTCGCCTCTACCGCCGCCGCCGGCAGAGGAATGACCCCGATGACGGCGACCTCCTCCCGATCAAGAACGATCTCCGGCGCCTCGGTGAACCAGCCCGCGGGGAGCCTGCCTGTGAACCATGAGGTGATGATCGATTCATCCTTTTCCATGTAATGATGATTACACCGCTATGGGTACTGCACAAGACAGTGCGTACCACCGGCATCGGCCACCTGAGCCCCGACCCCGGCGGGCCCTGGGGGCCACGCGTAGCGCAGACAGCGGAGGGAGAGAAAACCATGGTCCGTGAGCCGGTGACAGGCGTTCCGTCCCCCCGGCATCGCGACGACGGGATACGAAACGGCGAACCGCACGCCCTCGCACGGCGAGCGGCCATCCTCGCGTACGCGGTGAGCCAGCTCCTCTTTGGCGCCGCAGCGAGACGTCCGGCGCGCTTCGACGGCCAGGCGAAGCCCCTGAGCCAGCTCCTCTTTCGCGCCGCAGTGAGACCCCAGGCCGTCACTGCCGCGACGCGCCAGAAGCGCCTCGGCGGTCATCCTCACGTACACGGCGTGGCCGGCTCTTCCCGCCGCAGAGACCCCGAGAGCGTCACCGTCGCAGCGCGCCAGGAGCGCCTGGGGCGGGTGGACCTCCCGCTCTTCCACGGGTAGCCGTCAACCGGCACCGCGACGGCGGGACCTGGTACGGCGTACTCGGCGCCCTGATACGGCGGGCGACCATCGCTGTCCGCATGACGGACTGTCCTGGCCCCGTAAATGCCGTACTACGGCGGTGCTATCGCGCTCCTCCGTCGCGCCTGGAGCGCCTGGAGCGCCTGGGGGCAGAATGCAGCGGGTGGACCTCCCGCTCTTCCACGGCTGGCCGTCAACCGGCGCCGCGACGGCGGGACGTGGTACGGCGTACTCGGCGCCCTGATACGGCGGGCGACCATCGCTGTCCGCATGACGGAGTGTCCTGGCCCCGTAAATGCCGTACTACGGCGGTGGTGTCGTGCTCCTCCGTATGGCGGTGCCCCGGTCGTTGTCCTGGGGCTCGCCGTGTCGGCACTCAGTCACCGCCGTTCGGGGACGGCGGGACTCTTCTTGCTTGGTACCCGCCACCGGTCAGTAGTCCGTGGGGGTCCGGGGGGTGAGGGCGGCTGGAGCCCCCTGGGAAACACAGTCCGAGCCGGAAGGCGCCCTGGCGCCTGGAGGGGAGGACCACGCTTTGAACGGTGCACCACCTCACCGCCCACCGACTGGGCGACGTACGAAGGCGCCGAGATCGCCGTACCACGTCCCACCGCGTCGGCGCCGATCGAGACGGCTGCGGGCGGGGCGGGCACGGACGGCGGGGACGCGGCGCGGACGGCGGGGACGCGGCGCGGACGGCGGAGCGCGGCGCGGACGGCGGAGCGCGGCGCGGACGGCGGAGCGCGGCGCGGACGGCGGAGCGCGGCGGGGTGCGGCGCCAACGGCGAGGTGCGGCGTCGGCGGCGGAGCGCGGCGCGGGGCGGGATGGGGGCGAGGCGCGGCGGAGGCGCGCGTGGGGTGGGGGGTGGGGGTTAGCGGGCTTGGGTGGCGGCCCAGGGGCTTACTCTTACTACGCCTGCGAGGTTTCTGGTGTTCAGGGGGGAGATTTTCACTACGTCGCCGGTGCGGGGGGCGTGGAGCATTTTGTCGTTGCCCCAGTAGATGGCTACGTGGGAGATGTAGCCGGGGTTGGTGGGGTCGCTGCGCCAGAAGAGAAGGTCGCCTGGCTGGGCTTGGGCCAGGGGGATCTGGGGGCCGGTGACCCATTGTTGGTGGGTGACTCGGGGCATGCGGACGCCGGCTTGGGCGAAGGCCCATTGGACCAGGCCGGAGCAGTCGAAGGTGTCGGGGCCTTCGGCGCCCCAGACGTAGGGGCGGCCCAGTTTGCTCGCGGCGGCGGTGAGGGCTGCCCGGGTCTGGTCGGGGGTCATGAAGGAGCCGGTGGGCCAGGTGCGGCGTTGCTGGACGGGAGTGGGGAGGGTGGGGGTGATCAGGGCGATCTGGGTGCCTTTGGGGAGAGCTTTCAGGAGGCGTTGGCGCAGGGCCGGGGCGTCGGCGGTGGGGGCGCTGATGACCAGGGCGTTGCGTTCCGGCATGCCCAGGGCGCGGGCGGTGTCGCGGGAGACCACGGCGTTGATCAGGCCCATGCCCATGGTGGCGTAGGCGCCCACGCGGAGTTTGCGGCTGCCGGCGTCCAGCGTGGAGCCCAGAGGGACGCCGCCGTCGTTGCCGAGGGTGAAGGACACCGCGACCTCACCGGCGGCCACACCGGTCCACAGGGCGTCGGAGCGGGCGGTGGACTTCGGGGTGTAGGCGCGGAAGGTCGAGGGGTCGACGCCCATGGTCTGGACGCGTTTGCCGCCCATCATGACGTCGGCGGCTCCGACGATCTCGACGGCGCGCACGCCGACGCGGGAACGCACCGCGCGGACGGCCGCGGCGGACAGCTCGCGGGGGGCCACCACGAACAGGTGCGGCTTGCGCGGCGTGGTCAGCGGCGCGACCGGTGCCGGCGCGGCGGACGGCGGCAGCGCGCCGGTGGCGGCGACGTACCCGGTGCCGGGCTTGACGATGGTGCGGCGCGGGGTGGTGGGGCGCTGGGACTCAAGGTCACCGAGCACCATGAGGTCGGCGGACACCACCGCGACCAGCGCCACCGCGACGGCCGGCACGACCCGGCGCAGCAGCAGAGGGGACGGCGGGCGGCGGTAGGGGGCACGGCGCGGCGCCGGGCGGAAGGCGAGGTCCCTGCGCGCCTCCGACAACACCCCTGCCAGCCGGGCGGGCACACCGGCGAGGCCCCTGGACAGGCCCTCTCGGACGACGGTAGAGCCACGCGGTCGCCGATCGAGCACGTCCACCCCTTCCACGGTGCCCTTGTCACCGTCGTTCACGGACCCCGGCCCGCTCCGGCCGGGCCGTCGTCCTGTCCACGGACCCTCGGAAAGCCGCGGCGCCCCGGGGAAGCCCCGTCTCTGCGTTCTCGTAGGCCTCTGCGGGCCACAGTCGAGGGTGCCGTACGCCGCGCGGTCCCGTCCACCCGTCAGCGCTCCCCTTTGGTGCCGATTGTCACCGAAGTTCACGGCGGATGTCCGGGATTCCCCCAGAACAGCCGCGATCCGCCGGAGCCGGGCTCCGGCGGATCGGGGTCACAGTCGTGTGGCGGTCGCGTCAGCCCCCGCACATGGCTCAGCCGCCGATGTACGGCACCGCTTCGAGGATCTCGACGGTGTTCTGCCGGCCGTTGGGGAGCGTGTACGTGGCGCGCTCGCCGATCTTCTTGCCGTTGATCGCGGCGCCGAGGGGGGACCGCGGCGAGTAGACGTCGATCGGCGCGCCGCTCTCCTCGCGGGAGGCCAGCAGGAAGGTGACCTCGTCGTCGTCGCCGTCGAAGCGGATGGTGACCGTCATGCCCGGCCCCACCACGCCCTCGGTGCGCGGGGCCTCGCCCACGCGCGCCTGCTCAAGGAGGTGGCGGAGCTGGAGGATGCGGCCCTCCATCTTGCCCTGCTCCTCCTTGGCGGCGTGGTAACCGCCGTTCTCCTTGAGGTCGCCCTCCTCGCGGGCGGCTTCGATCTTCTTGGCGATGTCGACGCGCCCGGGCCCCGAGAGATACTCGAATTCCGCCTTCAAGCGGTCGTACGCCTCCTGCGTCAGCCAGGTGACGTTCTCGTCGCGGGAGTCGACCACGGGTTCTCCTTGCGTACTCGTGAGAGTTGCGAGCGTCCGAATTCCGGGAGACTAACAAATTAACCCGTTCGAACGCTTTCCCAAAAGTCTTATTGTACGAGATAGCAGTACTGCACGTGGCCCGATGCGGCGGGCGCGCTCGTCCGCAGCCGTTCCGTGAGCTGGACGGCGGAGGATCCCGCGGGCACCGTGACGTCGCGGGCGCCCACTTCGGCCTGCCGGGTGTCCATCGCGCGCAGTCTGCACACCGCCGCACGGTCCTCCGGCTTGCTCACCTGGAAGGTTATCGTGACCGAGTCCGGGCCGCCCACCTGAAACGTGATCACCTGGCTGAGAGCCTCGGGGTTGCCCCGCGCGGACATCATGACGTAGCCCCAGCCGGCCATGGCGAGCGCCACGAGGACACCCACGACCGCGAGCACCGCGTACCGCGTCGATCGCCCGAGCCGCCCCTCGCGCTGCGTAGGATCGGGCACCGGGCCGAGAACCGGCTGGTCGACACGGGCGCCCGCGCCACTATCGGTCATGGTGGAATCTCCAAGCGGTCGCTCGTCGTTGCACGACACAATTGTCCCCCGCGGGGGCGGCGGCCCCCGCTTCACCCCTGAGCGAACCCGGCCCGGGTCCGCACCCGGGATACCTGAGGAGATACCAGCCGTGAGTGCACCGCTGAGGCTGATGGCAGTACACGCGCACCCCGATGACGAGTCGAGCAAGGGCGCCGCCACGATGGCCCGGTACGTGGCCGAAGGCGTCGACGTGCTGGTCTGCACCCTCACCGGCGGTGAACGTGGCTCGGTGCTGAACCCCAAGATGGACCGGCCCGACATCGTGGCCAACATCTCCGAGGTCCGCAAGCAGGAGATGGAGAAGGCCCGCCAGATCCTCGGGGTCCAGCAGACCTTCCTCGGCTTCGTGGACTCGGGCCTGCCCGAGGACGAGAACGAGCCGCTGCCCGATGGCTGCTTCGCGCTGCAGCCGCTGGAGGTGGCGTCGGCCCCGCTGGTGGCGGCGGTGCGCGAGTTCCGGCCGCACGTGATTCTCACCTACGACGACGACGGCGGCTACCCGCACCCCGACCACATCATGACCAACAAGGTGTCGGTGGAGGCGTTCGAGGCGGCGGGGGACCCCGACCGCTACCCCGGCCTCGGCGAGCCGTGGCAGCCGCTGAAGCTCTACTACCACATGGGCTTCACCAAGGAGCGTTTCGAGGCGCTCCACCAGGCCATGACGGACCGCGAGATAGGTTCGCCGTACGCCGACTGGATCGCCCGGTGGGAGGACCGCCCGCAGAAGTGGGACGTGACCACGCGGGTGCCGTGCGGCGAGTACTTCGAGGTGCGCGACCAGGCGTTGCTGGCGCACGCCACGCAGGTGGACCCGGACGGTTTCTGGTTCGTCTGCCCCCGTGAACTGCAGCAGGAGATCTGGCCCACCGAGGACTACCACCTGGCACGTTCCCTGGTGGACACCGAGACACCGGAGGACGACCTGTTCACCGGCATCCACGCCTGCGACCGCACGCGCGCCCACCCCTGAGCGGAGGCGCGGCCCCGCGGTGGCAGACTGGCCGTGTGACTGTTCACGCCGCACACGCGGCCGCCCTGGCGGCGGCGGCCGCGCCCGCCGCCCCCTACGGCCCGGGCCTGCTCGGCTTCATCGTGGTCGCCGCGATCGGTGTCGCCCTGTACTTCCTCATCAAGTCGATGAACAAGCAGATGTCGAAGATCGAGGTCCCCCGCGAGAACGAGCCGGAGCGGGCCGGACCCGAGACGCGACCGGACGGGCCCCGCTGAGCACGGCCGCGGGCCCACGAGAGGAAATTCCCATGGAGCACGCGGTCGAGGTCGCGGAGAACAAGGACGCCCACCGCTTCGAGATCACCGTCGAGGGGCGGCTCGCCGGTTTCGTCAAATATCGCCGCCGCCCGGGGCAGCTCGTGTTCACCCACACCGAGATCGCCGAGGAGTTCGGCGGCAAGGGTCTCGGCGGCAGGCTCATCGGCGCCGCGCTGGACGCCGCCCGCGACGCGGGGGTGAAGGTCGTGCCGGTCTGTCCCTTCGTGGGGAAGTACGTCGAGCGCCACCCCGAGTACCGCGACATGATGGCCGAGGAGTCCGGGGACGCGTGAGTCAGCGGGCCGACCAGGCCCGCTCCAGGGCCTTCGGCAGGCCCCACCAGCCGAGCTGGGTGAGCACGGCGCGCTCGTCCACGATGCCGAGCCGCTCCCACAGGGGCGTGACGGCCGCGAACAGCGACTCGGTCATCTCCAGGTCCTCGGGCTCGTCCATGTCGATGTCGATGTCCTCGGACTCGGCGACGAACCGGGCGATGCGCTCGGGCGAGGCGAGCACCCCGGGGCCGCGCCTGGCCAGCTCCACCACGGCGGCGAGCCAGTCGGCGTGGTGGATGGTGCACAGGGCCGCCAGCGCGGAGTCCTCGGGGCTGAGCTCGCTCTCCAGGTCCCAGAAGCGGTGGTCGTCCTCGTCTTCCTCCTCCAGGTCGGCGACGGGGGACGCGATGCCCGCCGCGACCATGAGCCACAGCTCGGCGTCGCTCTCGGGCAGAACGCCGTCGTCGAAGCCCGCGCACGCCCGCAGCACCGAGGCGGGGTAGCCGGGCTCGGCGAGCAGCGCCCGCAGCCGGCGCGCCGCGGCCTCCAGCTCGGCGGCGGGCAGCTCGGGCTCGGGCAGGTCGGCCAGCACGCGGTTCAGCTCGCTGAGCGCGAAGGCCTCCTCCTCGTCCCAGGCGGCGAACAGCCCTTCGTTGAGCTCCTCGTCCACGACGGCGCCCGGCACGCGGCCGTCCGGCAGCGTGGTGCGCAGCCAGCGGTCCTGCACCTCCTCGTACACCCGCCGCGCCTCGTGGTCGCCGAGTGCCAGCCGGTCGGGGTCGATGTCGCCGCGCGCGACGTGCTCCTCCAGGTGCGTGACGAGCATGTCGTACAGCTCGGACGCCGCCGGGCCGCGTTCCCCCTCGTCGGGCCAGACGAAGTGGCCGCGGGTGATGAGGATGGGCTCGGTGCCGGTGGCCTCCAGCCAGCGCTGGACGTCCCCGACGGTGGCCGCTCCGGACTCGATGCCGGTGAGCGCGGCCTTGGCCGAGTTCCAGAACGGCACCGAAAGGGGGTTGCCCGCGGCGCCCATCTCACGGCGCAGGTCGGGCAGGGACACCAGGGCCTGGCCGCTCGGCACGGCGAGGAGCGCGCGGGCGACGTCGCGCCGGGTCAGCGCGGCCGCGGGACGGCCCGCGTGCTCGCTGACGAACTCCAGATCAACGCTCACGCTGTGTGAGACTACGCCCCGCCGCCCGCTGGGGACAGCGCGACCGCCGCTCCCGCCGACATTTCCCGTCGAACATCCCGCATATCTGCGACACCGTCATGTCATGACTAGGCGGTGAGCGCTATAGATAGCCGCTGACCTGGGGAAAGGTGGGAAAGAAGAAGAATTCCGCACCGAGGAGGGACCATGACGGTGACAGAGACGTCGCGCACGAGCCGGCAGAGGAACCAGGAGCGATCCAGTCCCAATGGGGATCTGCTCGCCCTGGACACGCCAGTCGTCAGTCTCCATCTCCACCGTCCCCACATGCCGCGGATGCCGCGCATGCCGCAGATGAAGATGCGGCAGATGGCGGAGGGCAGCCGGCAGGAGACGGCCCGCGCGGTGGAGACCGCACGCACCTTCCTTCCGCCGCCCGAGCGCATGCTGTACTACGGGGCGCTCGGCGCGCTCGCGGTGTTCGGCCTGGTGGAGTGGCCGGTGGCCGCCGCCATCGGGGTGGGCACCATGGTCGCCCAGCGTGCCCGCCGCCGCGAGGGCGAGGGCATGGAGGAAGCCGCCCGCCCGTCGGCCCGGACGGAGACGGCCGCGTCCCGCACGACCGGCACGACCGGGCGCACGACCAGGACCCCGTCGCGCACCACCCGCACCGGCACCACGTCGGCGCGCACGTCGCGTACCACCGGGACGTCCGGCACGACCCGCTCCCGCGCCGCCGGCGGCACGTCGCGCACGACCGCGGGCAGGTCGAGCGGGACGAGCGGCGCCGCCGGGACATCCGGCACATCGAACACGACAACGGCGAGATCCACTTCCGCACCTAAATAGGAGAGGGACCCAGGAAGACCTTGAATCGCCTCTGACCTGGGCAGACCTATGATCGAACGATCAAGCCGCCACCCGCGGGCTTGACCGTGCCGAGATCGTGATCCGTCCCTGGAGGCGTGGTGTTCCTGTTCCGTGAACTCAGGGGCCCGGCGGCCGCGCTGATCTCCCTGCTTCCCGAAGCCGTGCGCGGGATCCTCCCCCGCACACGGCTGGTGCACCCGTGCGCGGGCGGGCTGCGGGTGGAGCTCCACCACATCGGCCGCCCGGGGAGCGCGTCCGCCGCGCGTGCCCTCGAGGAGCGGCTGTGCGCCCTTCCCGGCGTGACGCGGGCCGAGGTGAACGGCGCGCTGCGCTTCGTCTACATCGGCGGCGAGCCGGACACCGTCCCGATGGACGAGCTCCTCGCGGTCCTCGCCACGCTCGACACCTCCGAGAAGGCCGGCGAGGACGGGTTCGAGGAGGACGAGGAGCAGGAGGAGGCGGCCGAGGGGGCCACGACCGGGCGCCGGCGTCACACCGGGCGCACGGCGCGGCACGCCGTCGAGCACCAGGCCCGCGCGCTCGTCGAGCTCGGCGCGGGAATGTTCGGCGCCGGTGTGGCCGTGATCGGCCAGGTCACGCAGGTGACCCGGGCGCCCGCCGCGCTGCCCGCGCTGCTCCAGCTCGTGGAGGCCACGCCGCGCGTCCGCCACGAGCTGGAGAAGCGGATCGGGCGCCCGGCGTCCAACGTCGTCTTCGCCTCCACGCGGTTCACCGCGCAGACGCTCGCGCTGCGCCCCTTCGGTCTGCTCATCGACTCCCTCGCGGCGCTCGGCCACGTCGCCGAGGCCCAGGCCGCCCGCCACGCCTGGCGGGCGCAGGAGGTCGAGTTCGCCCGCAGGAAGGGCGCCTACCGCTACATCCGGCGCCACGTCCCGCCCCGGCCCGTGCCGCTGCCGTACGGGCCGGTGGAGCGCTACGCGGACACGATCAGCGCCGGCGCGCTGGCGTCGTACGGCGTCACCACCGCGCTGTCGGGGCCGCGGCGCGCCCTCGCGATGCTCGTCGCCGGCACCCCGAAGGCGGCGCGCCTCGGCCGCGACGCGTTCACCAGCGCCGCGGGCCGCGCCGCCGCCCACCGCGGCGCGCTGATCCTCGACCGCGAGTCGCTGCGCCTGATGGACCGCATCGACACCGTCGTCTTCGACGCCGAGGCCCTCACCACGGGCACCTGGACCGTCCACGAGGTGATCCCCCTCGTGGACGACCACGAGGAGCTGCACGCCCGCGTCTACACGCTGCTGGAGGGCACCGACGCGACCACGCCGCGCGCCCAGGACGGCTGGGCGAGCACGCCCCTCGCCGACCCCCCCGAGCCGGCGGCGCACTGGCGCGGCCTCGGCGTGCGCGCCCTCTCGGTCACCCGCGACGGCGAGGAGGTCGCCCTCGCCGGCATGGTGCCCGAGGTGCACCCCTACGCCGAGACCCTGGTGCGCACGGCGAACGAGACCTGCCGGGTGGTGATGGTCGGCGGCGGCCCCAGCCTGCCCTGGCGGCTCGGCGTGGAGGCGCCGCCGCCGGGGGCCGCCCGCCCCGCCACCCTGGTGCGGAGCCTCCAGGCGCAGGGACACATCGTCGCGATGGTGGCGCGGCGCACCCGGCGCGGCCTGGCCGAGGCCGACTTCGGCATCGGGCTGTTCTCCAGCGCCGCCCGCCCGGCCTGGGACGCCGACGTGCTGTGCGGGGCGGAGGCCGCGCACCTGCTGCTGAGATCGCTTCCCCTCGCGAGGACCACCAGCAGGCGCAGCGTGCGGGTGACCGCGGCCGGCGCCGCGGCCGGAAGCATGCTCGCCCTGGTCGGGACGGGGTTGCGGTCCCTGCGCCGGGTGCAGCTCGCCGCCGACTGCACCTCGCTGGTCGCACTGGGCACCGGCGTGTGGGGCGGGCGCGACCTCGGCAAGGTGGCGCTGCCGCCGCGTGCCGACCGTACGCCCTGGCACGCCCTGCCGGTGACGGACGTCCTCAACCGGGTCGCCTCCTCGGCGGCCGGGCTCACCGCGGCCGAGGCGGAGCAACGCAGGAAGCTTCCCGAGAGGGGCAAGGAGGTCAAGCCGCCGTCGCTGCTGCGCGCCACCGCCGAGGAGCTCGCCAACCCGCTCACGCCGGTGCTCGGCGTGGCGGCGGGCATCTCGGCGGCCGTGGGGTCGGCGCTGGACGCCATGCTGATCACCGCGGTGATCGGCGTGAACGGCCTCATCGGCGGGGCGCAGCGCACCGGGGCCGACCGGGCGCTCACCCGGCTGTCCGACGCCACCGCCGTGCCGGTGCGGCTGCGGCGCCCCGACGGGACGTCCGCGGGCGTGGCCGACCAGCTCGTGCGCGGCGACATCATCGAGCTGCGGTCCGGCGACGCCGTGCCCGCGGACTGCCGCGTGATCAAGGCACGCGGCCTGGAGGTGGACGAGTCCGCGCTCACCGGGGAGTCGCAGCTCGTCGCCAAGTCACCCGCGCCCACCGCCGCGGTGGCGGTGGCCGACCGCCACTCCATGGTCTACGAGGGCACCACCATCGCCGCCGGGTACGGCACCGCGGTGGTCATCGCCACCGGCACGGCCACCGAGGCGGGCCGCACGGAGGACCTCGAGGTGCGGGAGAAGCCGCCGACCGGGGTGGAGCTGCGCCTGCGGGCGCTCGGCCGGCAGATCATGCCGGTGGCGATCGGCTCGGGCGTACTACTCATGATCACCAACCTGATCCGGCGGGTGCCGCCCGGCGTCGCGCTCGCACCCGCGGTGAGCCTGGCGGTGGCGGCGGTGCCCGAGGGGCTGCCGTTCATCGCGACCCTCGCCGAGCTGGCGGCGGCCCGGCGGCTGTCCACCCGCGAGACGCTGGTGCGCAACCCGTCCACGATCGAGGCACTCGGCCGGGTGGACGTGCTGTGCTTCGACAAGACCGGCACCCTCACCGAGGGGCACATCAGCCTCGGGCGCATCTCCGACGGGCGGGTGGAGCGCTCGGTGGACGAGCTGACGCCCGAGTTCCGGCGCATCCTCGCCGCGGCCCTGCGCGCCGGGCCACGCACCGAGGGGGACCGGCCGCCCGCGCACCTCACCGACCGGGCCGTGCTCGACGGGGCGCGCCGCGCCGGGGTGAGCGGGACCGAGGGGCTCGGCGGCTGGGAACGCGTCGCCGAGCTGCCGTTCGAGCCGACCCGCGGCTACCACGCGGTGCTCGGCGTGGCCCCTGGGGGCGGCGCCGCCGTGGTCACCGCGCCCGGTGACGCGGGAGCGGGGCCGTTCGTGGGCGAGACGTCGGAACTGGCGGCGCTGCGGACCGCCGCGTCCATGGCCGGGCGGCCCTCACGCGTGCCGCGGCCCGGCGGCACGGTGCACGTGCTGAGCGTCAAAGGCGCGCCGGAGGTGGTCCTGCACCGGTGCGCCACCATGCTGAACGACGGCCAGGTGCTGCCGGTGAACCGGGAGACCGCCGAGTCGCTGGCCAAGGAGGTGGACCGGCTCGCCCAGCAGGGGTACCGGGTGCTGGCCGTGGCCGAGCGCATCGCGTCCGACCGCAGGGACCTGGACGAGTCGCGGATCAAGAACCTGTGCTTCCTCGGTTTCCTCGGCCTCGCCGACCCGGTGCGCTCCACCGCCGCGGACAGCGTGCGCAGGCTGCGCAGGGCCGGGGTGCGGGTCGTCATGATCACCGGCGACCACCCCAGCACGGCCGAGGCCATCGCCGCCGAGCTCGGCGCGCTGGAGGGCGGCCGCATCATGACCGGCCCCGAGCTCGACAAGATCGACGACGCGGAGCTCGCCGAGGCGCTGCCGGAGGTGTCGGTGTTCGCCCGGGTCACGCCCGTGCACAAGGCCAGGATCGTGGACGGCCTGCAGCGGGCCGGCCGCATCGTGGCCGTCACCGGGGACGGCGCCAACGACGCGCCCGCCATCCGGCTGGCCGACGTCGGCATCGCGCTCGGCTCGCGGGCCACCCCCGCCGCGCGGGCCGCCGCGGACGTCGTGGTGACCGACGACCGCATCGAGACGATCGTGGACGCCATCGTCGAGGGCCGCGCGATGTGGAGCTCGGTGCGCGACGCGCTCGGCGTCCTGCTCGGCGGCAACCTCGGCGAGATCGCCTTCACGGTCGGCTCCAACCTGATCGCCGGCCGCAACACCCTGAACGCCCGCCAGTTGCTGCTGGTCAACCTGCTGACCGACATGCTGCCCGCGCTGGCGATCGCCGTCCGTCCTCCGCGGGCCACCAGCCCGGAGAAGCTGCTGGCCGAGGGCCCGGAGGCGTCGCTCGGCGCCGCGCTCACCCAGGACATCTACGTGCGGGCCGGGGTGACGGCCGCCGCGGCATCGGTCGCCTGGATGCTGGCGCGGGCCACCGGCAGCGAGGGCCGCGCCGACACGGTCGGGCTGATCGGGCTGGTGTCGGCGCAGCTCATCCAGACGCTCATGCTCGGAGGGCGGGACCGCACCGTGCTGGTGGCCACCGGGGTGTCGATGGCGGCGCTGTTCTTCGCGGTGTCGATCCCCGGGCTCAGCCGGCTGTTCGGATGCCGCCCCGTCGGGCCGGTCGGCTGGACCATCGGGGTGGGCAGCGGCGCGGCGGCCGGGCTGGTGAGCCGGTGGGTGAGCTCGCTGGAGGCGGGCGGCGCCGATGCTGGTCACTGAAAGTTCACCATTTAGACACCCAGATCGTGACAAGTAGCCAGAAACCTGCTTAATCATGTAGAAAGCAGGCGAAAGTCCCCAACTGTGAGGTTTCTGGTGTCCGACTTCCTTGCCGGCGTACTCGCCAAGGCAGCAATCCTGATCGTTGAGGCGCTCGTCATCCGCCTCGTCCAGGTCTGGGCGAACCGGGCGGCTCCTCAGGCCGCCTGACGGGCCGGACCGTTCCCGGTCCGTCCCACCAGCCAGACGGCCATCACCCCGACCGGCCGGCCCGGGTCCCGCCACCCGGCCCGGCTCACCGGGTCCCGCACGGCTGACCGGGCTCGGCTCGCCGAGCCCGGCACCCCGCTCACCCGGCTCGGCTCGCCGACCCCGGCACGCCACCCACCCGGGCCGGCACGCCACCCACCCGGGCCGGCACGCCGTTCACCCGGCCGGCACGCCGACTCCGGCATGCCGTTCACCCGGGCCGGCACGCCGACCCCGGCACACCACCCACCCGGGCCGGCACACCGGGCCGGCACACCGTTCACCGGGGCCGGCACGCCGACCCCGGCACACCACCCACCCGGGCCGATTCACCGGGCCGGCACGCCGTTCACCCGGGCTGGCACGCCGTTCACCCGGGCCGGCACGCCGACCCCGGCACGCCACCCAGCCGGGCCGGCACGCCGAGTCCGGCACACCACCCACCCGGCTCGGCGCGCCGGGTCCGGCGCGCCGCTCGGCCGGGCTTGCCTTTCCGGCCGGTCGAGCCGGGCGCTTCGCGAGCCGGTCGGCCGGTCACGTCTTCCCTGCGACCGGCCGGTGGCGGCCCGCCGGGGTCCGGGGCCGGCCGGTGGGTCATGATGGTGTCTCCTGTCCTGGAGGTGCCGGTGGCCGAGCGGCCGTTCGTTCTGTTGTCGGTCGCGACGTCGATCGACGGTCATATCGACGACACGTCCGGCATGCCGCTCGCCCTGTCCAACGAGGCCGACTTCGACCGCGTGGACCATGAGCGGGCCGGGTGTGACGCGATCCTCGTGGGCGCGGGGACCATCAGGGCCGACGATCCGCGTCTCCTGGTCCGGTCCGCCGCGAGGCGGGCCGGCCGGGTGCGGCGGGGGCTGCCGGCCACGCCGCTCAAGGTCACGCTGACCGGGAGCGGGGAGCTGGACCCGTCCGCGCGGTTCTTCACCCTCGGCGACACCGAGAAGCTCGTGTACGCCACGAGCCCGGCCGCCGCCCGCGCCAAGGAGACGGCGGGGGCCGTCGCCACGGTCGTGGACGCGGGCGACCCGCTGGACCTCGCCGGTGTGCTCTCCGACCTCGCCGCGCGCGGGGTGCGGCGCCTCATGGTCGAGGGCGGCGGCGCCGTCCACACGATGTTCCTCGGCGCGGGGCTGTTCGACGAGCTCCACCTGGTCGTCGCGCCCTTCCTGATCGGCGACCCGGCGGCCCCGCGTTTCCTCGGGCCCGGCGCCTTCCCGTACGGCCCCGGCAACCCCCTGCGGCTGGCCGAGGCGCGGCCACTCGGCGACGTCGTGCTCCTGCGCTACCTGCCGCCCCACGCGTCCGGCGCCCCCGGGCCCGGGACCGATATGGCGTGGCTGCGTGAGGCGGTGGAGCTGTCGCGGCGGTGCCCGCGCTCGGACACCGCGTTCGCGGTCGGCGCCGTGGTGGTGGCCGCGGACGGCGAGGTGCTCGCCACCGGCCACTCGCGTGAGGCGGACCCGCTCGACCACGCCGAGGAGGCCGCACTGGCCAAGATCCCCGCGGGGGACCCGCGCCTCGCGACCGCGACCGTCTACACCTCCCTGGAGCCCTGCACCACCCGCGCCTCCCGGCCCCGGGGCTGCACCGATCTGATCCTCGCCGCGGGGATCCCCCGTGTGGTGTTCGCCTGGCGGGAACCGGGTGTCTTCACCGACTGCGTCGGGGCGGAGACCCTCAGGGACGCCGGCCGCACGGTCGTCGAGCTGCCCGGCCTGGCCCCGGAGGTCCGCGCGGTCAACGCCCACCTGTTCCCCGCGTGACCCGCGCCGCCGTCGCGGCGGGTGTGACGCGGGTGGGTGGGAGGTTAGGATGCAGCGGGGCCGGTAGTGGCGCCGATCAGATGAGCTGAGGAGTTCGCCGGAGATGTACAAGGAGTTCGCGCTCGAAGTCGTGGTGTGGCTGATTCCTGTGGTCATCCTGCTCGGGGTCGCTTACCTCGTCACCGCGGGCTGAGCCCGTCCGCCCCCCGGCGGTTCCGCTTCGCGCGAGCGGACATGATGGAGTCGTCTGAGGGACGACGGCGCCGGGAGGACCGATGAACAGGCTGCGGGACGCGACGAGTCCTTACCTGCTCCAGCACGCGGGCAACCCCGTCGACTGGCACGAATGGGGCGCGGAGGCGTTCGCGGAGGCGCGGCGGCGTGACGTGCCGCTGCTGATCTCGGTGGGCTATTCGGCGTGCCACTGGTGCCACGTGATGGCGCACGAGTCCTTCGAGGACCCCGCGACGGCACGCATGATGAACGACGGGTTCGTCAACGTCAAGGTCGACCGTGAGGAACGGCCGGACGTCGACGCCGTCTACATGAACGCCACCACGGCCATGACCGGGCACGGCGGATGGCCGATGACGGTGTTCGCCACCCCCGAGGGCCACCCCTTCTACGCGGGAACCTACTTCCCCCGCCAGCAGTTCCAGCGCCTGCTGTCCGCCGTCTCGCAGGCCTGGACGCAGGACCGCGAGGGCGTGCTGGCCCAGGGCGGCAAGGTCGTGGCGGCGCTGGACGAGGCCGCGCTGCCGTCCGGCGCGGCGCCGACCGCCGAGGTCACCGAGCAGGCCGTGCGCGACCTCGCGGCGTCGTTCGACCCCCGCAGGGGCGGTTTCGGCGGGGCGCCGAAGTTCCCGCCGTCCATGGTGCTGGAGTTCCTGCTGCGGCACGGCACCGAGGACGCCACCGAGATGGCGGCCGTCACGCTGGAGGCGATGGCGCGGGGCGGCATCTACGACCAGCTCGGCGGCGGGTTCGCCCGGTACAGCGTGGACGCCGACTGGGTGGTGCCCCACTTCGAGAAGATGCTGTACGACAACGCGCTGCTGATGCGGGTCTACGCCCACTGGTGGCGCGCCACCGGCTCGCCCCTGGCCCGCCGGGTCGTGCTGGAGACCGCCGGGTGGC
Source organism: Sphaerisporangium sp. B11E5 (assembly GCF_039871875.1). Classification (NCBI taxonomy): domain Bacteria; kingdom Bacillati; phylum Actinomycetota; class Actinomycetes; order Streptosporangiales; family Streptosporangiaceae; genus Sphaerisporangium; species Sphaerisporangium sp. B11E5. Next base: position 34,153 of record NZ_JBDPMD010000059.1, read on the forward strand.
TGCTGCGCGAGATGCGCACCCCCGAGGGCGGCTTCGCGTCCGCGCTCGACGCCGACAGCGAGGGCGAGGAGGGCCGGTTCTACGTCTGGACGCCCACCCAGTTGCGCGAGGTGCTCGGCCCTGAGCGGGGCGCGTGGGCGGCGTCGGTGTTCGGGGTGACCGACGCGGGCACGTTCGAGCACGGCACGTCGGTGCTGCAGCTGAGCGCCGACCCCGAGGACCAGGGGATGCTGGACGACACGCGGGCGGAGCTGTTCGCCGCCCGGTCGGCCCGGGTGCGTCCCGGCAGGGACGACAAGGTGGTGGCCGCGTGGAACGGCCTCGCCGTCGCGGCGCTCGCGGAGGCGGGGGCGCTGCTGCGCCGCCCCGACCTGATCGACGCGGCCCGCGGCGCCGCCGAGCTGATCGACACCCTGCACATCGACGGTGCCCGCCTGCGGCGCACCTCCAAGGACGGCCGCGTGGGACGCAACGCCGGGGTGCTGGAGGACTACGCCGACGTCGCCGAGGGGTTCCTCACGCTGTACGGGGTCACCGGCGAGGCGCGGTGGTTCGAGCGGGCCGAGGCGCTGCTCGGCACCGTGCTCGACCGGTTCGCCGACGGCGACGGCGGTTTCTACGACACGCCCGACGACGGCGAGCGACTCTTCCAGCGCCCGCGCGACGCCACCGACGGCGCCACGCCCTCCGGCCGGTTCGCCGCCGCCGGAGCCCTGCTGACGTACAGCGCCCTCACCGGCTCGTCACGGCACCGCGCCGCCGCCGAGGAGGCGCTCGGCATGGTGTCCGCCCTGGCGCCCCGGCACGCCCGGTTCGCCGGCTGGGGGCTCGCGGTGACCGAGGCCGCCCTGTCCGGCCCGGTGGAGGTGGCCATCACCGGCGCCCCTGACGACCCCCGCACCGCGGCCCTGCACCGTGCGGCGCTGATGTCCGGCGTGCCGGGGCTGGTGATCGCCCTCGGCGACGGCGACGTGCCGCTGATGCGCGGCCGCGGCCTGGTCGGCGGCGAGCCCGCGGCGTACGTCTGCCGGAACTTCGCCTGCCGCCTGCCGGTCACGACCCCGGCCGACCTCACCAAGGAGCTTCTGGGCAGCGCCACGATGCGCTGAGCCCTCACCCGCCGGTCAGCGGCGGGGGGCGATGAGGTCCTGCGGCGGATCGTCCGGCGGCGGGGGTTGCTCGGGGTTCGGGTCGCCGTCGGGGTTTCCGGTGGGACCGGGGTCGTCGGGCGGGCTCGGCGGGCCTTCGGAGGGGCCGGGGTCCGGGGTGCCGGACGGCGGTGGGTCGGCGGGCGGCGTCGCGTCCGGGCCGCCGGTGGGCGGCGGGGGGCTCTGCTGGTCGTCGCGCCAGCCGTCGTCGTTCCAGCCCCGGTCGTTCCAGCCCTGGCCGCCGTACCAGCCGCCGTCCGGGTCGTAGGACACCGGGCCGGGGAACTGCTTGACCGGCTTGCCGTCCATGGCGACGGTCATGAAGGCCTTCCAGACCTGCGCCGGGAGCGAACCGCCGAACAGCGCGCCGTAGCCGGGCACGCTGACCGTCTTGTTGTCGTCGCGGAACATGTTGACCGCGGTGGACAACTGGGGGGTGTAGCCGACGAACCACACCGAGCTGGACGCGTCGCTTGTGCCGGTCTTGCCCGCCACCGGCCGGTCGTACAGGCGGGCGGCGGTGCCGGTGCCGCTCTCCACGGTCTGCCGCATCGCGTAGGTGGCGTCGGCGGCGGTGTCCTCCTTGAACGCCCGCACGGCGGGGGCGGCGAACTTCCTCACCAGCCCCTGGGCGTCGGTGACGGCCCGGATGACGTGCGCCTCACGGTGCACCCCCTGCGCGGCGAACGTGGCGAAACCGGACGCCTGCTGCACGGCGCTCACCGAGGCCGTGCCGAGCGGGAAGGTGGGGAAGTCCTTCTGCAGCGCCAGTTGGCCGGCCGGGATGCCCGCGGCCTCGGCCGCCTCGGCGACCTTCTCCAGGCCGATCTTCTGCCCGAGGTCCACGAACGCGGTGTTGACCGAGTTGCGGGTCGCCTCCACCAGGTCGATCGACGCGCCGTACGACGCGCCGCCGGAGTTCGGGATGGGGTCGCGTGCCGTGGCCACCCGGATCGGCGAGTTGCCGTTCACCCGGGTGGTGAGCGCCATGCCGTCCTCCAGCGCCGCCGCCAGCGCGTACGGCTTGAAGGTGGACCCGGCCTGCACCTTGGCGGAGAACGCGTTGTCGTACTGGTTGTCGCGGTAGTCCTTGCCGCCGTAGAAGGCGATCACCTCGCCGGTGGCGGGGTCCACCGCGGCGAGGCCGGTGCGCACCTTGCCGGGGGTCTCGTCGGGCAGCGTGTCCCTGACCGCGCGGGCCGCGGCGGCCATCAGGCGCTTGTCGAAGGTCGTGGTGATCTTGAGCCCGCCCTGCTGGATCTCCTCGTCGGTGAACCCGCGGCGGTTCAGCTCGTCGCGCACCTGGGCCATGATGTAGCCCTTCTGGCCGCTCAGCGTCAGCGGGTTCTTCAGCTTGGCGAGCTCGGGGAACGTCATCGTGGCCGCCTCGGACGCCGTGAGCGCCCGGGTCTGCACCATCGCTCCCACCACCGACCGCCACCGCGCCTCGGCGGCGGTGAGGTCGGCGCCCCGCGGGGAGGCGAAGCGGGACGGCTGCTGGATCACCGCGGCCAGGTAGGCGCCCTCGGCGGGGGTGAGCTTGCCGACGTCCTTGCCGAAGTACGCCTGCGCGGCGGCCTGGATGCCGTACGCGCCCCGGCCGAAGTAGATGGTGTTGAGGTACTGCTCCAGCACCCAGGACTTCGACTTGGACCGGTCGACCTTCAGCGCGATCATGATCTCTTTGAGCTTGCGCGCCGCGGACCGCTCCTGGCTGAGCCCGCTGTAGTAGTTGCGCACGAGCTGCTGGGTGATGGTGGAGCCGCCCTGGAGCTGGCTGCCGGTGACCGTCGACCACATGGCGCGCATGGTGCCCTGCAGAGACACGCCCTGGTCCTGGTAAAAAGTGCGGTTCTCCACGGCGATGACCGCGTCCCTGACGTATTTCGGCACCGTGTCCAGCGGGACGTTCTTGCGGTTCACGCCCTGGCGGGCGAGAACGGTCTTGCCGTCGCGGTAATAGATCGTGGAGCCCTGCGCGGTGGCGAGCTTCTGCGTGGTGTCGGGGATCGGCGTGAGGACCCACGCGACGGCGAGCGCGCCGATGACGACGAGAAAGGCGAAGGCGCCCGCCACCAGGATTCGACGGAGTACTCGTCGCCTGGTCCGGCCGGTTTTCCCTTCGTCCCCCACGGCGTCACCCCCGATCTGCTGCTCAGCTAAACCCCCGTAAGCTGGGCGGACCGTCCAATCTAAACCATAGATAGCCGTGCTCTGCCCGTCGAGCCGCCTCGTGAACTTCGTATGGCGGGGGAAGCGAACGGGTCAGGACAGGGCATCGGACGCGCCGTCGTGGGTGAAGGGGCTCCCTGGAACCGGCCAGCTCCCGTGGGGCCTTCACCTGGTGCCATGCCGCGGCGCGGCGGCGACCAGCGGCAGCACACGATAGACGACCGGCGTGTCCAGCGCGATCACCGAGGACGTGCGCACCACGCCTTCGACGTCCACGATCAGGTCGATGACCCGCTGCAGGTCGGCGTTGCTGCGCGCGACCACCCGGCACAGCATGTCGTCCCCGCCGGTGATCGTGTGCACCTCCAGCACCTCGGGGATCCTCGCCAGCAGCCCCGCCACCGGGTCGTGCCCGCTGACCTGCCGGATGTGCAGGGTGACGAACGCGGTCACCGTGTAGCCGAGCGCGGCCGGGTCCACGTCCGGGCCGAAGCCGGTGATCACACCGCCGGCCGTCAGGCGGTCCAGCCGGGCCTGCACGGTGCCGCGCGCGACCCCGAGCCGGCGGGACGCCTCAAGGACGCCCACCCGCGGCTCGGCGTGCAGCAGCGTGATCAGGCGGACGTCCAGCTCGTCGATCGTCATGCTGTACATCATTACCGACGAAGTCCGGTTTCGACTAGGCAACCTGTCTCCTCAATTTCCTATCGCTTGCACATATAGGCCACCTCGCCCCAGGGTGGGGCCATGAGCGATGTATTTCCCGTGCATGGCATGGACTCAGTGGTCTTCGCCGTCGGCAACGCCAAGCAGGCGGCGCATTACTACTCCACCGCCTTCGGCATGCGCCTGGTCGCCTACAAGGGGCCGGAGACGGGGAGCCGCGACGAGGTGGCCTACGTGCTGACCTCGGGCGGTGCTCGGTTCGAGCTGCGCGGCTCGGTGCGGCCGGGCACCGCGGTCGCCGGGCACGTCGCCCGGCACGGCGACGGCGTGATCGACCTCGCGCTCGACGTGCCGGACGTGGACGCCGCCTACGCGCACGCCGTGGCCGCCGGCGCCCGCGGGCTCGCTGAGCCGTACGTGGTGGAGGACGAGCACGGCAAGGTGGTGCTGGCCGCCATCGCCACCTACGGCGAGACGCGGCACACGCTGGTCGACCGGTCCAACTACAGCGGCGTGTACCTGCCGGGGTACGTGCCCGTGGAACCGCTGGTGCAGCCGCCGGCCAAGCGGTACTTCCAGGCCATCGACCACTGCGTCGGGAACGTCGAGCTCGGCAAGATGGACGAGTGGGTGGAGTTCTACAAGAACGTCATGGGCTTCACCAACATGGCGGAGTTCATCGGCGACGACATCGCCACCGAGTACTCGGCGCTGATGTCCAAGGTCGTGGCCAACGGCACCCGCAAGGTGAAGTTCCCGCTGAACGAGCCGGCGATCAGCCGGAAGAAGTCGCAGATCGACGAGTACCTGGAGTTCTACGGCGGTCCGGGCGTGCAGCACATCGCGCTCGCGACCAACGACATCCTGCGCACCGTGCGCGAGATGCGGGCCGCCGGGGTCGAGTTCCTCGACACACCCGACTCGTACTACGACGACCCCGAGCTGCGTGCCCGGATCGGTGAGGTGCGGGTGCCGGTCGAGGAGCTGAAGCGGGAACGCGTGCTGGTGGACCGCGACGAGGACGGCTACCTGCTGCAGATCTTCACCAAGCCCGTGCAGGACCGCCCCACGGTGTTCTTCGAGTTCATCGAGCGCCACGGCTCGCTCGGCTTCGGCAAGGGCAACTTCAAGGCCCTGTTCGAGGCCATCGAGCGTGAGCAGGAGCGGCGCGGCAACCTCTGACCCTTCCCCCCGGAAAAGAGGTCCGGACCCCCTCCACCCGCCCCCCGGGGGAGGGGTCCGGCATGGCACGCCGCTCCACCGGGCCGGCCCCGTCCCCCCCGAAGGGGCCGGCCCGCACCCACCTGGGACGATTCACCACCCCGGGAGGGAGAAACGCCCTCGCGAGCAGGGCCCCGGGGTGGGAAAAGTTCAACGGCTCCGGCCGGGTGCTGCCGTGGATACCGGATGACCTGCCCTTTCTCGCGTAGGCTGCACGGCATGCACAGGCCCACGCGTGTGACAGCAGCGCTCTCCGCCGTCGTGCTCGCCGCCGGCGCCTGCTCGGCCTCCAACGGCGCCACGGCGCCGAGCGCGGTCCCCGCCGCCACCGAACGGTCCGGTGCCGCCGCCGCGGGCGCGCCCGGCGCGGCGGGCATCGGCGACCCGGACTTCCCGACCGACGGCAACGGCGGGTACGACGTCGCCCACTACGGCCTGAAGCTGCGCTACGACCCGCCGACGCGCGACCTCGCCGGCACCGCCAGCGTCAAGGCCGCCGCCACGCAGGCCCTGACGCGGTTCGACCTCGACCTGCACGGCTTCACCGTGCGCAAGGTCACCGTGGACGGCGCCGCCGCCACCTTCGCCCGGGACGGCGACGAGCTGGTCGTGACGCCCCCCACCGTGATCGCCAAGGGGGCGTCGTTCACCGTCGCGGTCGACTACGCCGGGAAGCCCGACCCGGTGCGCAACTCCTCCAACCTCGGCACGTACGGCTTCATCCCCACCAAGGACGGCGCGTTCGTCACCAGCGAGCCGAACGGCGCCAAGACCTGGTTCCCCTGCAACGACCACCCGGCGGACAAGGCCACCTTCGACTTCGACGTCACCGTGCCCGCCGGCCTCACCGTTGTCGCCAACGGCGAGATGACCAAGCCGCCGGCCACCGCGGGCGGCAGGTCCACGTTCATGTGGCGCGAGTCCCACCCGATGACCACCTACCTCGCCACGATCACCCTCGGGAAGTTCCAGGTCCGCACCGGCAAGACCGCGGGCGGCATCCCCGTGTACGTCGCGACCGACCCCGCGTACGCCCGTCAGCTCGCCTCGCTGTACACCACGTCCGCCAAGGTCACCGACCACTGGTCCACGGTCTTCGGGCCGTACCCCTTCTCGTCCACCGGCGGGGTGATCGACGACTTCTCCGCCGGGTACGCCCTGGAGAACCAGACCAAGCCGATGTACGGCGGTTTCGCCCCCGACCAGAGCATCATCGCCCACGAGCTGGCCCACCAGTGGTTCGGCGACAGCGTCAGCATCACCCGCTGGAAGGACCTCTGGCTCAACGAGGGCTTCGCCACCTACGCCGAGTGGATGTGGGCCGAGCACACCGGCGGCGCCACCGCCGACCAGACCTTCGAGGGCTACAACGGCGCCGACCGCTCGGAGATCTGGCAGTACCCTCCCGGCGAGGCCCGTCGCGACGACCTCTTCCACAACTCCGTCTACACCCGCGGCGCCATGACCCTCCACGTCCTGCGCCGCCGCATCGGCGACGACAAGTTCTTCGAGCTCCTGCGCACCTGGACCAGGACCCACGCCCATTCCAACGCCACCACGCCGCAGTTCATCGCCCTGGCCCAGCAGATCGGCGGCAAGCCGGTGAAGGACCTCTTCGACGCGTGGCTCTACAGCCCCACCCGCCCCACCATCGTCCGCTGACCCCCGCCGGTCAGCCGAAGGACAGCTTGTAGCCGTAGCGGCGCAGCCCCGCGAGGACCTCGTCGCAGTGGAGCGGGCCGCGGGTCTCCAGGTGCATGAGCACCTCGGCCTCGTCGATCTGGAGCCTCGGGGCCATGCGTTCGTGGACGACGTCGATGACGTTCGCCCCGAGGTCGGCCACGCGGCCGAGGAGCTCCGCGAGGGCGCCCGGCCGGTCGGGAAGGCGGATACGGAAGGCCAGGTAGCGCCCGGCGGCGGACAGGCCGTGCCGCAGGACCTTGGAGAGCAGCAAAGGGTCGATGTTGCCGCCGGAGAGGACGGCCACCACAGGGGGTTCGAAGGCATGGGGCTGGTCCAGCAACCCGGCGACCCCCGCCGCGCCCGCGGGCTCGACCACCTGCTTGCCGCGCTCCAGGCAGAGCAGAAGGGCCCGGGAGAGGGCTTCCTCCGAGACGGTCACCACACTGTCCACCAGGTAGTGGATCATCTCGAACGTGATGTCACCCGGCCGCCCCACCGCGATCCCGTCCGCGATGGTGGACTGCGGTTCCACCATGACCGGATGCCCCGCCGCCAGTGACGCCGGGTACGCGGCGGCCCGTTCGGCCTGGACACCCACGATCCGGACCCCCGGCCGCAAGGACTTCACCGCCAGCGCCACCCCCGCCGCCAGCCCGCCCCCGCCGACGGCCAGCGCGATGGTCCCGACCTCGGGGACCTGCTCGAGGATCTCCAGCCCCACGGTCCCCTGCCCCGCGACCACATCCCGATGGTCGAAGGGATGAATGAAGACCCCGCCGGTCTCCTCCGCGTGCTCCTTGGCCGCCGCCAGCGCCTCGTCCACAGTGCTCCCCGCGAAGATCACCTCAGCCCCGTACGCCCGCGTGGCCTCGACCTTCGGCAACGGCGCCCCCTGCGGCATGAACACCGTCGCCTTGCACCCCAGCACCCCCGACGCCAGCGCCACGCCCTGCGCGTGGTTGCCCGCGCTGGCCGCGATCACCCCCCGCGCCCGCTCCCCGTCCGACAGCCGCGCGATCCGCACATAAGCCCCCCGGACCTTGAACGACCCCGCCCGCTGCAAGTTCTCCAGCTTGAGGTGAACCGGCCCCCCCACGATCTCCGACAACACCCGCGAGTAGACCGTCGGCGTCCGCACGACGACGTCCGCCATCAACTCACGAGCAGCCACGACGTCGTCATAAGTGACCTCTGGAAGCGCCATGCCCGAAGTCTCCCACTCCCCCGGTCATCGCCGGGTCACCGCCCCGTCGTACGCGGGGTGATCACACGGGGGCGGTCCAGTAGCGGTCCGGGGCCAGGATGAGGGCGGCGGCACCGACGAGGCCGGCCTGCTGGCCGAGGGCGGCGGGGAGGACGCGGAGGCGGCGGGAGAACGGCATGCGGGCGTGGGTGCGGAGGGCTTCCTCCAGAGGGGTGAACAGCAGAGGGCCGGCTTGGGAGAGGCCGCCGCCGATGGTGACCAGATCAAGGTCGCAGAGGTGGGTGGCGGAGGCTACCGCTATGCCTAAGGCGTGGCCGGCGCGGGTCATGGCACGTTCGGCGATCTCGTCGCCGGAGGCGGCGTCGGCGGCCAACTGGCGGGCGGACGCCTCCTCGGCTTCCGGATGGCCGGGCTCAGAGCTCCCCGGGGTCCAGCCTTGGCCGAGAGCCCACGCGGCCAAGGCCGGGCCCCGGCTGACGGCCTCCAGGCATCCCCGGCCGCCGCAGCCGCACTCGGGGCCGTCAGGGTCGACGATGATGTGGCCGATGTGACCGGCGTTGCCGGTGGGGCCGTTGACCAGGCGGTTTCCCAGGATGAGGCCACCGCCGACGCCTGTGGAGACGACCATGCCGAGCATGTCGCGTACGCCCTGGCCGGCGCCGCGCCAGTGTTCGGCCGCCGCCAGGCAGATGGCGTCGTTGTGGACGCGGACGGGAACCCCGGGGAAACGCTCGGCCAGGGCGGCGCGCAGAGGGAAGTCACGCCAGCCGGGCATGTTGAGGGGGGACACGACGCCCTCGGGCCAGCGCATCGGGCCACCGCAGCCCACTCCCACCCCCAGGCCGGGGCCGTTCACCACGAGGGGCTCGATGAGGGTGAGCAAGGTTTTCCACAGGGTGTGGGCTTTCGCGCCGGGCGGGGTGGCGACACGCTCGGCGGTGAGGACCTGGCCTGAGGCGTCCACCAGGCCGGCGGCGAACTTGGTCCCCCCGATGTCGATGGCGAGGACGAAACCGGAGGCACCGGCGGGCGGGATCATGCGCGGCGGACCTCGGCGCGGGCACAGAGGCAGGCCATGTGCCGCGCATGGCCCGTCAGGACCCCGGCGCGGACGACGAGACGGATCATGTGCTGTGGGTGGTCCTCTGGGATCTGGACGTGGCGGGGGCCGGTGGGGCGGTGCTGAAGACCAGGAGGGCGGCGGAGAAGCCGTGGACGTGGTTGTGGCCGGCGACCGGGCCGACCTCGCCCGCCGCGAAGAATCCGGCCATGCCGATGGGGCCCAAGGTGTCCTGGACGGCGAGCGCGTCGTGGTCGGAGCTGCCGAACATCGCGGAGCCGCGGCCGTTGCAGGAGAACAGCAACGCGCCGTCGATGCGGCCCCGCTGCTCCACGTGGGCGTCCAGCAGGGCGTACAGGTCCTCGTCGGCGGCGGCGGCGTCGCGGACCTGGAAGCGGACGCTCTGGCCGACGTCCAGGACGTCCCCTACGGCCACCGCCTCACGCTCGGGGTCGATGCCGAGGATGCCCCTGATAAGAAAATCGCCGCGTTCGTGGCTCTCTGCGTACTCGTCCATGGCGACGCCGATCTGCAGCCCGGACGCGACCAGCTCGCGGTCGTCCTCGTCCAGGTCGCTGACGATGTCCTCCAGCCGGGCGAGCGCGGGCTGCCCGGCCAGTTCGAGCAGCAGGTTGTCCTCGGACCGGGTGACGACCATGGTGGGGCCGATGGGACGGCAGCCCTGGGAGACGACGGTGCCGACGTTGACCGGGCCGCTCAGCATGACCCCGATGGCGCCCTCGGTGTACATCTCCCCGTCGGCGAACAGCCGCACCGAGCCCTGCCCGCGCATGCCGTTGGCCAGCCCGCCGACCAGGGGGAGATCGCCGAGCACGTCGGAGGAATGCTCGACGAACGCGTCGGTGGGGAAGGTGTAGGGGTCGGCGAACAGGATGGCCGCCTGGTCGTCCGGTCCGCGATCGGGCAGGCCGATGATGACGAAACGGTCCTCCATGCGCAGCGTCTCCAGCACGAACGCGGTGGCGCGCCCGGCGCCGAGGCTGGCGGCCCAGGCGCTCACCGCGGGGGTGAGCTCCACGCCCTGGCCGTCCCCGATGACCCCGGTGGCGCTGCACCCGATCACCTGGGCCCCTGGCGCCATGCGCATGGCCCGCAGCCCGGCCCGGGCGACGTCGTCGGGATCGTCTCCGCAGATGAAGAAGCACAGCAGGTCGGGCGGGCCCGACAGGCCGGCGAGCGCTTGGCGCACCGCGGTCTCGGCGGCCACCACCAGGTCGGACCCCACGGCGAGACCATCCGAGAACCGGCTCGTCAAGACCGCCACACGCCTCGCCTCCTCTTATGACGGGAGTCATCGTGTGTCATACATTGCCCCTCTTGGCCGAATTCTCCCCACTACCGGAGTAACGACGCCCCCGCAGCGTCACACAATGGTCAAGCTCCGAGATGTGCATAAGCTGCCACAAGCTTCCCGGGCGACGTAGTCTCGTCTTCGTGCATGAATCGCCCACACCGCGAAGTGAAACCCCGCAACCGCGCACTCTCCACCAACTACGCGAGAGCGGACACACCTACCGTTCGGTCAAGGCGGAGATCCGCGAGAACCTGCTGGCCAGACTACGCTCAGGCGCACCGAGATTCCCGGGCATCGTGGGATTCGAGGACACCGTGCTGCCGCACCTGGAGCGTGCCCTGCTGGCCGGTCACGATCTCGTGCTGCTGGGCGAGCGAGGCCAGGGCAAGACCCGCCTCATCCGCACCGTCACCGGGCTGCTCGACGAGTGGACCCCGGTGGTCGAGGGCTGCGAGATCAACGACCACCCGTACGTCCCCACCTGCGTGCGCTGCGTGAAGCTGGCCGCCGAGGCGGGCGGGAACCTGCCCGTGGCGTGGAAGCACCGCGACGACCGGTACGGCGAGAAGCTCGCCACCCCCGACACCTCGGTGGGCGACCTGATCGGCGACGTCGACCCCATCAAGATCGCCGAGGGACGCACCCTGGGCGACCCGGAGACCGTGCACTACGGCCTGGTCCCCCGCACCAACCGCGGCGTGTTCTCGGTCAACGAGCTGCCCGACCTGGCCGAGCGCATCCAGGTGTCCCTGCTCAACGTCCTCGAGGAACGCGACATCCAGGTGCGCGGCTACAACCTGCGCCTGCCGCTGGACGTCCTGCTGATCGCCAGCGCCAACCCCGAGGACTACACCAACCGCGGCCGCATCATCACCCCGCTGAAGGACCGCTTCGGCGCCGAGATCCGCACCCACTACCCCCTCACGCTGGACGACGAGCTGGCGCTGATCCGCCAGGAGGCCACGCTCCTGTGGGGCGACGCCGACGCGCCCGGCGGGGCCGAGCTGCCGGACCACCTGATCGAGGTCATCGCCCGCTTCACCCGCCTGGTCCGCGAGTCCACCGCGGTGGACTCCCGCTCCGGCGTCTCGGCGCGCTTCGCCATCGCCGCCGCGGAGACCGCCGCCGCCTCCGCCGTACGGCGGGCCGCCCTCACCGGCGAGGAGCGGCCGGTCACCCGCGTGGCCGACCTGCCCGGCGTCGTCCCGTCGCTGCGCGGCAAGGTCGAGTTCGAGGTGAGCGAGGAGGGCCGCGAGGTCGAGGTGCTGGCCCACCTGCTGCGCCGCGCCGTCGCGGAGACCTTCCGCCGCACGCTCGGCGGCATGGACCTGTCGGCGCTGCTCGACAAGTTCACCGAGGGCGCGCAGATCGAGTCGGGCGAGCTGACCACGGCCACCGAGTTGCTGCGGCAGATCGGCCCGGTCAACGGCCTCGCGAAGATCATGTCCCAGGTGGGCATGGGCGAGGGCGACGAGTCCCCCGGGCACGCCGCCGCCGCGCTGGAGTTCGCGCTGGAGGGCCTGTACCTCATGCGCCGCCTCTCCAAGGACGAGGTCGACGGAGGCGCCGTCTACCGGACCTAGGCCGCGCCGACCCACGCATATCGGACACACGACGGTTAGGCTCCGAAGAGATGAGCGGCTACCGATACGGCGAGTATCACGACGGGCCCGATCCCCTGGCACCGCCCTACGACGTGCGGGCGGCGCTCGACGAGATGGGCGACGCGATCCTGTCCGGCTCCACGCCCCAGGACTCCCTGCGCGACCTGCTCCGGCGCGGGCTGCCCGGGGCGCCGGACCGGCGCGGGCTCGACGAGCTGCTGCGCGAGGTGCGCAAGCGCCGCCGCGAGGTGCGTGAGCGCGGCAACCTGACGGGCACGCTCGAGCGGGCCCGGGCGCTGCTGGACAAGGCGATCGGGCAGGAGCGCGCCGAGCTGTTCCCCGACCCCTCCGACGACGCCCGGCTGCGTGAGGCCGAGCTGGACTCCGTGCCGTCCGACACCGCGAGCGCCGTACGGCAGCTCAGCTCGTACGAATGGCGCTCGGCCGCCGCGCGGCAGACGTTCGAGGAACTGCGCGATCTGCTGCGCCGTGAGGTGCTGGACAGCCGGTTCCGCGGCATGCGGGACGCGCTGGCCAACCCCGACCCGCAGGCCATGGAGCGGGTCAGGCAGATGATGTCCGACCTGAACGACATGCTCGACCGGGACGCGCGCGGGGAGCACACCCAGGAGGACTTTGACCGGTTCATGGACAAGTACGGGGACTTCTTCCCGGAGAAGCCCCGCAACCTCGGCGAACTCGTCGACATCCTGGCCCGCCGGGCCGCCGCCGCGCAGCGCATGCTCGCCTCGATGACCCCGCAGCAGCGCGAGGAACTGCAGGCCCTGATCGACCAGACCCTTGAGCAGGCCGGCCTGCGCGACCAGATGAACCGCCTCGGCCAAGCCCTGTACGCCCGCCGCCCCGACCTCGCCTGGGACGGCTCCGAGCGCATGGAGGGCGAGCAGTCCCTCGGCATGGGCGACGCCGTCACCGCGCTGGAGGAACTGGCCGACCTCAGCCAGCTCGAGGAGGCGCTGCGGCAGGACTACCCCGGCGCCCGGCTGGACGACGTGGACGAGGCCGCGATCCGCCGCGCCCTCGGCCGGTCCGCCGTGGACGACCTGGAAGCGCTCAGGCAGATCGAGCGCGAGCTGGAGCAGCAGGGTTACCTCCTGCGCCGGCGCGGCAAGCTGGAGCTCACCCCGAAGGCCGTGCGCCGCCTCGGCGAGACCGCGCTGCGGCGGGTGTTCGACTCCCTGGACGGCGGGCGCCGCGGCGACCACGACCAGCGGGACGCCGGGGCCGCCGGGGAGCTCACCGGCACCTCACGCCCCTGGCGGTTCGGCGACGAGCAGCCCATCGACGTGGTGCGCACCCTGGTGAACGGCGTGCGGCGCGGCTCGTCCGGCGACCGGCGCGCCCGGGTGGCGTTGTCGGTGGACGACTTCGAGGTGGCCGAGACCGAACGCCGTACCGCGGCGGCGGTGTGCCTGCTGGTGGACCTGTCGTACTCGATGGCCCTGCGCGGCACCTGGGCACCCGCCAAGCAGACCGCACTCGCCCTGCAGGCCCTGGTGGCGTCCAAGTTCCCCGGCGACGCCGTGCAGATCATCGGCTTCTCCAACTACGCCCGGGTGTTGCAGCCCGAGGAACTGGCGGGCCTGGAGTGGGACATGGTGCAGGGCACCAACCTGCACCACGCCCTGCTGATCGCCGGCCGCCACCTGGACCGCCACCCCGACTTCGAACCGGTCGTCCTGGTGGTGACGGACGGCGAACCGACCGCCCACCTGATGCGCAACGGCCGCTACTGGTTCGAGTGGCCCCCGTCCCGCGAGACGCTGGAACTCACCCTGGCCGAGGTGGACAAGATGACCCGCCGCCGCGCCACGATCAACGTCTTCATGCTCGCCACCGACGAACGCCTGAAGGACTTCGTGGACGAGGTGGCCCGCCGCAACGGCGGCCGGGTCTTCTCCCCGAGCGCCGACCGCCTGGGCGAATACGTGGTGAACGACTTCCTCCGCGTCCGCCGCACCCGCTGACCTGTCCGGCTACGGCTCGATCAGGCCCACGCGGATGGCGTAGCGGGTGAGTTCCAGGCGGTCCTTCATGCCGAGCTTCTGCAGCAGGTTCGCCCGGTGCCGTTCGACGGTCTTGACGCTGATGACGAGCATGTTCGCGATCTCCTGCGAGGTGTGGCCCTCGGCGACGAGCTTGAGGATCTCCTCCTCACGCTCGGTGATCGCCCTCGGGGGGACGGTGCCGCCCTCCCGCACGCGGTCGAGGTAGTCGCGGATCAGGGCGGTGACCGCGCCCGGGTACAGGAAGGGCTCGCCGCGCATGGCGGCGTGGCAGGCCTCCACGAGGTCGCGGTCGGCGACGGACTTCAGGACGTAGCCGGAGGCGCCGGACTTCAGCGCCTCGAAGAAGTACTGCTCGTTGTCGTACATGGTCAGGATGAGGATGCGCATCTCCGGCCACTGGCGGGACAACTCGCGCGCCGCCCGCAGGCCCGTCATGCGCGGCATCGCGATGTCCAGGATCGCGAGGTCCGGCCGGTGCTCACGGGCCAGCGCCACGGCCTCGGCGCCGTCCCCGGCCTCGGCGACGACGGTCAGGCCCGGCTCGCCGTCCAGGATGAGCCGCACGCCCCGCCGCACCAGCGCGTGGTCGTCGGCCAGCAGGATGCGTGTGGCGGCCGTCATCTGCCTTCCTCCACGGTGTGCTCCCGGTGCGCCGGCACGGTCAGGCGGACCTCGGTGCCGCCCTCGGGGACGGGGCCCACGCTGAGCGCGGCCCCGATGAGCAGAGCCCGCTCGCGCATGCCCTGGATGCCGGAGCCCTCCGGGGCGCCGCCGGGGCCGCGGCCGTCGTCGCGGACGCGCAGCTCCACGCCGCCGGACGTTCGGCGCAGCGTCAGATCGACGTGCCGGGCACCCGCGTGGCGCGCGATGTTGGTGAGGCCCTCCTGGGCGACGCGGTACAGCACGAGCTCGGTGTCCTTGTCCAGCGGCGGCAGGCCGGGCTCCACGTGGTGGTGCACGGCCAGGCCGGGGGTGGAGAACTCGCCCGCGAGGGCCTTGAGCGCGCTGGACAGCCCGAGCTCCTCGAGCACCCCGGGGCGCAGGCGCCGCGCGATGCGGCGGATCTCGTCCAGCCCGGTGCGCGTGGTCTCCTGCACCTGGTGGATCTCCTCGCGCACCGGCTCGGGGGCGTGACCGGCGACACGCTTGAGCTCCAGCAGCACGGCGGTGAGGGTCTGCCCCACCTCGTCGTGCAGTTCCTGGGCGACGCGGTGGCGCTCGGCCTCCTGCGCGGACAGGGCGCGGGCGGCGCTGCCGGCCCGCTCGGACTCCAGCCGGTCGAGCATGGTGTTGAAGGTGCGGATCAGCTCGGCCACCTCGCCGCGCCCGCCCGGCGCGGGCCGCCGCCCCGGGCGCAGCAGGTCCGTGGTGGACATGGCCCGGGTCAGCCGCCGCACCGGCGAGAGGCCGACACGCAGCAGCGCGGCGTTGGCGACCAGCATGGCGGCCAGCCCCACCACCAGGATCGCCGCCTCGGTGAACAGCACGGGCGTGGAGACGGTGACCGGCCCGAGCAGCAGCCCCACGGCCACGACCAGCACGACGGCGTTCAGCAGGAAGATCCTCCAGAACAACGACACCCGCGTCCCCCTCTCCTCTCCACTATGACCATGCCCACCGGGGACGCGCCATCGGTGCCACCACCCATATGGGGCCACCGTCTGCACGTCGCCCACCAGGCGAAATGGGGGGTGGCACGGATGGCGTCCACCCCCGCCCGCGGGAGAGGCTGGAAGAGCCTCACCGGCGGAGCCTTCGGGGGGAGGAGCCATGGCGCACACCGACGACCGCACCCGTTCCGTTCTCGCGGCGCGGACGAAGGACCGCGCCACACCCCCCACGGCGCGGACGAAGGACCGCGCCGCGCCCCTCGCGCAGGCCCCGCCGGTGAGGCGCCAACGCACGGGGCTGCTGCTGTTCCTCGCCGCGGGTCTCACACTCCTGACCGTGGGCCTGCTGCGCGGCCAGGGCGTGCTGATCGCCGCCGGCCTCATCATGGCCGGCTTGGTCGAGTGCCTGCTCGGCCGCCACCGCGACCACCACCACGACCGGCCGGCACCACACCGGCGGCACTGAGACCGGCCGGGGCTCGTACGGATTCCGTGAGGTGGGCGGAAGTCCATTGCGGCCCCGGCCGCACGTTGTCCCTTTTAACAATAAAAAAACGCTTATATCACCCGATATAGCCAGGACATTGGCAGCCGGTCCGGCCCGGAACGCTCCGGGCGTCCGGCCTCGGAGGAGGACTCATCCAGCTCGTACACGCACGACGCCGGCCCGACGCGCACGGAAGGTGGTGACCCGTGGGACATGCCGGCACTCTGCTCGCCATGGGGGGCGCCTTCCTGGCGGCCGCGCTGCTCGCCCGGCTCGGGCGCAGGATCGGGTTGCCGACGATCCCGTTGTTCATGCTCGCGGGCATCCTGCTCGGCCCGCACACGCCCGGCGTCGTGCTGGTCGGGGACGCGGACGAACTGGAGATGTTGTCCGCGCTCGGGCTGGTGCTCCTGCTCTTCTCCCTGGGGCTGGAGTTCCACCTCGACGACCTCCGGAGCGGCGGCAGACGGCTGCTCGCCGCCGGAGGCGTCTATCTGCTGCTGAACGTCGGGGCGGGGCTCGGGTTCGGGTTCGCGCTCGGCTGGGGCGCGCGGGAGGCGCTGGTGCTGGCCGGGGTGCTCGGCATCTCGTCGTCCGCGATCGTCACCAAGATCCTCATCGACCTGGGGCGCATCGGCAGGCCCGAGACGCGCCTCATCCTCGGCGTCATCGTCGTCGAGGACATCTTCCTCGCCCTGTACCTCGCGGCCCTCCAGCCGGTCCTCAGCGGCGCCCAGGGAGCCGCTGAGACGGTCCTGCAGGCCGCCAAGGCGTTCGGCTTCCTGCTGCTGCTCGCGGTGGCCGCCCGGTACGGCACCCGGCTGGTCGGCCGCCTGATCGCGGTGCGGGACGACGAGCTGCTGGTGGTGAGCTTCCTCGGCGCCGCCGTCCTGATCGCGGGGATCTCCGAGTCCCTCGGCGTCGCCGACGCGATCGGCGCCTTCATGGTCGGCCTGATCCTCGCGGGCACCCCGTCCGCGCCGCGCATCCGCGAGCTGGTCCACCCGCTGCGTGACGCCTTCGCCGCGATCTTCTTCTTCGCCTTCGGCCTGTCCATCGACCCCGGGGACGTCGCGTCCGTCGCGGCCCTGGTGGCGGCGGCCGCCGCGCTGACCGTCGTCATGAACGTCGCCGCGGGGCTGTTCGCGGCCCGCCTGCACGGCCACGGCCCGGGGCCCGCCGCGGACATCGCGGCCACCCTGCTGGCGCGGGGCGAGTTCGCGCTCATCCTCGGCGCCATGGCCGCGGGGGCGGGCCTGGACCGCCGCCTCGCGCCGTTCATCGCGGGCTACGTGCTGGTGCTCGCCGTGCTCGGGCCGGTGGCGGCCGGGCGTTCGCACCTCCTGGCCCGGGTGCTGCGGTCGCGGCGTTGCTCCACGTACGGGGAGAACCGGCATCGTCCCATGTCAGAGGCGGAACCGTATGCGGCGGGCCGTTAATTCGTTGCCGATCGGCCTGCAATGCCACACGATGTTAATTGAGGCTATTCATTACGCCCGCTTCGGAAAAGCCGCCCACTCTTTTCCTGTCACGAAGGGAGAAAAGCCATGTTCGCGGCGGCGTTCATCCTGTTCACCATGATCATCACGGTGCCCCTGTACGAGATGACCGTGAACAACCGGCCGCGGCGGCGGCGCACGCCGTCCGGCCGGGGCCACGCGCACACCGGACTGCGCGCCCCCGCCGAGGTCCGCTGAGGCCCGAGGCCCCCCGGGTCCCCGAGGTCCATCCCGTCCTCCCGAGGCCCACCGAGTCCTCCTATGGCCCCTGAAGGCCAACGGAGACGTCCGCTCTCGGGGCGTTCGCCCTGATTCCTTTCGCACCTCCACGGCCCGGGGCGTTCCCCTGCTGATCACCGAGGCGATAGCCTCAACCGCATGTCGTTCTTCGACTACCTACTGCTCTGGCTGCACATCGCCTTCGCGATCTTCGCTATCGGTCCGGTGACCGTGGCCGCCAGCTACACGCCCCGATTCATCAGGGCCAAGGACGTCGGCGTGCTGCGGTTCCTGAACCGCACCACGCGTGTCTTCGGCCTGCTCACCATCGGCGTCTTCCTGTTCGGCCTGGCGCTCGGCCGTGCCGCGCTCGCCAAGCCGTACCTGTCGGTGTCGATGACGCTGTTCATCGTGGGGGCGGTGCTGCTGGTCATGATCGAGCGTGACCAGCGCACCGCCATCCGCGTGTTGTCCAGCGAGACGCCGGAGGACGACGCCAAGGTGCAGACCGGACGCATCGCCATGCTGGGCGGCATCATGGCGCTCATCTGGCTGATCATCCTGGTGCTGATGGTGTGGTTCAACCCCACCAGTTGAGCCGCGGGCCCCTCAGCCGCCGAGCGCCTGGCTGAGGTCGGCGAGCAGGTCGCTCACCGACTCGATGCCCACCGACAGGCGCACCAGGTCGCCGGGCACCTCAAGGGCCGACCCGGCGACCGAGGCGTGCGTCATGCGCCCCGGGTGCTCGATCAGCGACTCCACCCCGCCCAGGGACTCGCCGAGGATGAAGATCTCCGTGCGGTCGCAGATCGCCACGGCCTCCTCCTCGCCACCCGCGACGCGGAACGAGACCATGCCGCCGGACCGGCGCATCTGCTTGGCGGCCACCTCGTGCCCCGGGTGGTGCGCCAGCCCCGGGTAGTACACCTCGGTGACGCGGGGGTGCGACAGCAGAAGGTCCACGACACGCTCGGCGTTGTCGCAGTGCCGGTCCATGCGTACCGCGAGCGTCTTCAGCCCGCGCAGGGTCAGCCAGGCGTCGAACGGCCCCGCCACCGCCCCCATCGCGTTCTGGTTGTACGCCAGCCGCTCGCCGACCTCCTGGTCACGGGCCACCAGGGCGCCGCCCACGACGTCGGAGTGGCCGCCCGCGTACTTGGTGGTGCTGTGCACGACCACGTCCGCGCCGAGCGCCAGCGGCTGCTGCAGGTACGGCGTGGCGAAGGTGTTGTCCACCACGAGCAGCGCCCCGGCGGCGTGCGCGATGCCCGCGAGGGCCTCGATGTCGGCGATGCCGAGCAGCGGGTTGGTCGGCGTCTCCACCCAGATGACCTTGGTGTCCGGCCGCACCGCCGCCCGCACCGCGTCCAGGTCCCCGAGCGGCACCGGGTCGTGGTGCAGCCCCCATGCCTCGTAGACCTTGGCGAACAGCCGCCAGGTCCCGCCGTAAGCGTCCCCCGGCATGATGACGTGGTCCCCCGGCCGGCACAACGTGCGCAACACCGCGTCCTCCGCCGCCAGCCCCGACGCGAACGCCAGCCCCCGCGCCCCGCCCTCCAGCGCCGCCAGGCACTCCTCCAGCGCCGTCCTGGTGGGGTTCGCCGACCGGCTGTATTCGTAACCCTCCCGCAGGCCTCCGACCCCGTCCTGCTTGTAAGTGGACACCGCGTAGATGGGCGGCACCACGGCCCCCGTACGCGGATCGGGCGCCTGGCCTGCGTGAATGGCCAGAGTCTCAAAGCCTTCAATCATCCCCCAACGCTATCGCCTCCCCCTGAGGCCGCACCGCCCCTCACCCGGCTACGGCGAAAGGACGAGACGAGGACCATCCCCCGGTCCGATGGCAGCCGCGCCCGGAGCCCCTAGCGTCGACGCCATGAGGGTGAACCGGCCCGCCGCTCCACCCCGGCGGCGCCTTCCCTCCCCCGCGACCGGCTCATACAGGGGTGACGGCTCATGCTCGACGTCCTGGCACGGCTCACGACGCACCGCGCGTGGTGGGTGCTTGCGGCCTGGACGCTCCTGCTGGCCGTCACCTTCCCCGCCTGGCGGGACGCCCTTCTCGTCCCCCTCGCCCCTGAGGCGGTGCCGGCGGAGGTGTACGGGGCACCGCCGGGAGCGGACGGGGGGCCGCTCGGGGCGGACGGGGCGGGGCGGGTGCCTGCCGTGGGGGACGGGGTGGGGG